>CAMLOF010000266.1 GCA_946481585.1 uncultured Macromonas sp.
AACCGCCGAACACCACCGAATGGATGGCGCCGATGCGCGCGCAGGCCAGCATGGCAAAGCAAGCCTCGGCAATCATGGGCATGTAGATAAGCACGCGGTCGCCCTTGCCAACACCCAAACCCTTCAGAATGGCCGCCATGCGTTGCACCTCGGCGTGCAACTCCTTGAAGCTGTAGGTTTTCTCGGTCTCGGTCTCGGTGGACACGAAGATCAGTGCGTTCTGATCGGCCCGGTCCTTGAGGTGCCGGTCCACGGCGTTGTGGCACAGGTTGGTGAGCCCCCCTTCGTACCAACGCGCAAACGGCGGATTGTCGTAATTGCAAACGCGATCGTAGGGCTTGTGCCAGTCGATCAACTGGGCTTGCTCGGCCCAGAAGGCATCGCGGTCATCGATGGAACGGCGATAGAAGGCGTTGTAGTCGGCATGGGACATGGCAGGTCTCCTGGCAAGCGGGAATCCAAAGGCTTTTGCTTTGAAATGAATTCATAATTATGGATAGCCTGCTTGCATCTCCCTGACAAGCCACCGGAGAACGGGAGAGGCGACTCGCAGCGCACCCTGCTCGCGGCAGGGCTCTGCCAATGTCAGGCTTTGATCAGCTCAAGTACATCGCGAAACAATGGGTGATCGCAGTCCTGCAACCATTCAAACGCAACCATCTCGCTGGTCACCAACTCCACGCCGTTGCCCGCCAGACGGTCAAAAGCCGCATCACGGTCCCTTTCGCGCCTTGAGCCGCAGGCGTCGGTCACCACCCAAACGTCGAATTCCTGCTCAACCAGACCCAAGGCTGTCTGCAGCAAGCAAACGTGGGCCTCCACCCCCGCCAGCACGATGGTGCCACGCGCAGGCTCTGCAGGAACGTTCTTTTGGAGATGCTTGGGCAGGCTGCGCGCGTTACCCCCGGCTTTGGGTGCCGGCCGCAGCGCTTGAACCAGCCCAGACTGGCTGGCATCAAAACTGGTCTTGGCGAAAGTCTTCTGACACAACTCGCGCACCCGCGTGTCGTTTGCCCCCAGCTTACCCGGGTTCTGCTCCGTACCCCAGACTGGCACGTCCAGCAGGTCAGCCACTTTGGCCAGAAAAACCGCCCGAGACAGCACATCGTCACCCTGGTGAATGGCTGGCATCAATTTGGCCTGATAATCGACCAGCACGAGCTGGCTGTCCTGAACATCGAGAAGCATGGTTGGGGGCTCCGTTGCGTTGACGCAAACACATTCACAAAACTGTATAAGCCCTTGACTTTACAGCACTTTCAAATTAGCCTGCCGGGCATGCGACGCTTGATGACCTACGCACTGGCCCTTGGGCTGCTGTTTTCGGCAGTCCAGGCGCAGGCCGACCCTGCCTCTGATGACGCATTGTCAGGCTTTCTGACGCAGCGCGGTTTCATTGAGCGGCTGGACAGCGTACGAGAAAAGGCCTCTCAACTCGTGGTGCATGCCATGGGTTTCCTGGGAGTGCCTTACAAGCGTGGCGGCGACTCGGTTGAAACCGGCTTCGATTGCAGTGGATTCGTGCGGGCCATCTACGAGCAAAGTGCAGGCTTGTTGCTGCCGCGCCGTGCAGCGGAGCAGGCACAGGCCACACAAAAGATTTCCAAGGATGAACTCCGCCCAGGTGATTTGGTGTTTTTCAACACCATGCGCCAGGCTTTCAGCCACGTCGGCATTTACATTGGCGACGGCAAATTCATTCACTCCCCCCGCAGCGGCGCTGAAGTACGCGTGGAGGACATGAGCAAAAGCTACTGGGTGCAGCGCTTCAACGGTGCACGCAGGGTCGAAGGTGCGCCAGCCAACGTTGTTACGGGTTTTTAACGAACGCGCAAAGAAAAATAAAAGCCGTGGTTCCACCGAATCGGAACCACGGCTTTTGTTTTTTCAGGCTCAGGCCGTCGCCGCTTTTTTAAGAATCGCGTAGAGCTCGTCCTTGAGCTGAAGCTTTTCCTTCTTCAGGCTCTCGATCTCCTCTTGGGTTCCCGAGGTGATTCGAGCCTCCATGTTCTTGATTTGCTGGTCGATCTCATTGTGCTTGTCAAAGAGACGAGTGAAATGATGATCGGTGGATTTGAGCTGGGTGATCAGGTCGCGGAACTCAGGAAACATAGGCACTCCTCAATGTGATGTTTGCATTGTGACCCGCGTTGCCACGACCAAGTTTGATCTGGTTCAAACCTTCTTCACACAATCGGCAAAGTAGCGCTTGACGCCGTCCGCGCCCTCTTCCACCACCAGGCCGTGGATGTCGGTCTCGAAACCCGGGCACTTGAGAGCGAACTCCCTGGAGAACTTCAGGTAATCCACGATCTTGCGGTTGAACACCTCTCCAGGAATGAGCAGCGGAATGCCCGGAGGGTACGGCGTGATCAGCGCAGTAGTGATGCGCCCCTCAAGGTCGTCGATGGAGACGCGCTCGGTATTGCGGTGCGCAATCTGAGCGTAGGCGTCGGTAGGCTTCATGGCTGGCGTCAGGTCGCTCAGGTACATGTCGGTGGTCAGTCGCGCGATGTCGTACTTGGCGTACATCTCGTGCACGAACTGGCACAGGTCGCGCAGCCCCATGCGCTCGTAGCGCCGGTGCTTCTGGCAGAACTCAGGCATCACCCGCCACATGGGCTGGTTCTTGTCGTAGTCGTCCTTGAACTGCTGCAGCGCGGTCAACAGCGTGTTCCAGCGGCCCTTGGTGATGCCGATGGTGAACATGATGAAGAAGGAGTACAGACCGGTTTTCTCAACGACCACGCCGTGTTCGGCCAGGAATTTGGTGACGATGCTGGCCGGAATACCCGTGGCGGCGAAATCGCCGTTCATGTTCAGGCCAGGGGTAACGATGGTGGCCTTGATGGGGTCGAGCATGTTGAAGCCCGGCGCCATGTCGCCAAAGCCGTGCCAAGCCTCCTGGCCGCTGGCAGGCTGGTGACCATCGGCATCGGTGCCGCCAAGCACCCAGTCCTTCGCCTCACCCACGCCCTCTTCCGCCAGGTGGTCCGGCCCCCAGACTTGGAACCACCAGTCGTTGTCGCCAAACTCGGCGTCCACCTTGCGCATGGCGCGACGGAAGTCCAGCGCCTCGGCGATGCTCTCCTCCACCAGCGCGGTGCCGCCGGGCGGCTCCATCATCGCGGCGGCCACGTCGCAGCTGGCGATGATGCTGTACTGCGGGCTGGTGCTGGTGTGCATCAGATACGCCTCGTTGAAGAGGTGGCGGTCCAGCTTGGTGTTTTGCGAATCCTGCACGAGCACGTGGCTGGCCTGGCTGATGCCCGCCAGCAGCTTGTGGATGGACTGGGTTGAGTACACCACCGTGTGCTTCGGCCGCGCACGTTTGCGCCCCATGGCATGGAAGGCGCCGTAGAACGGGTGGAAAGCTGCATGCGGCAGCCAGGCTTCGTCGAAGTGCAGGTTGTCTACGTAGCCGTCCAGCAGGCCTTTGATGGTCTCGGTGTTGTAGAGCACGCCATCGTAGGTGGACTGGGTCAGCGTCAAGATGCGCGGCTTGATGTCCTTCGTGTCCACGCCCTGCAGCAAGGGATGCGCAGCGATCTTGGCCTGGATGGACTCGGGCTCGAACTCGCTCTGGGGGATAGGACCGATGATGCCCCAGTGGTTGCGCGTGGGCTTGAGGAACACGGGGATAGCCCCGGTCATGATGATCGCGTGGAGGTTGGACTTGTGGCAGTTGCGGTCCACGATCACCACGTCGCCCGGCGCTACGGTGTGGTGCCACACCATCTTGTTGGAGGTGCTGGTGCCGTTGGTAACGAAGAAGCAATGGTCGGCGTTGAAAATGCGCGCGGCGTTGCGCTCGCTTTCGCCAATGGCACCGTTGTGGTCCAGCAGTTGGCCAAGTTCTTCCACTGCGTTGCAAACGTCGGCGCGCAGCATGTTCTCACCAAAGAACTGGTGGAACATCTGGCCCACTGGGGTCTTGAGGAAGGCCACGCCGCCGGAATGCCCAGGGCAATGCCAGGAGTAGGAGCCGTCCTCGGCGTAGTCGAGCAGCGCCTTGAAGAACGGCGGCTGGATGCCTTCCAGGTAGCTCTTGGCCTCACGGATGATGTGGCGAGCCACGAATTCCGGCGTGTCCTCGAACATGTGGATGAAACCGTGCAGTTCGCGCAGGATGTCGTTGGGCAGGTGACGGCTGGTCTTGGTCTCGCCGTAGACATAGATGGGGACCTCGGCGTTCTTGCGGCGAA
>CAMLOF010000267.1 GCA_946481585.1 uncultured Macromonas sp.
AGCCCCTGCTGCGCAGGGGCCACCTCGTTGAAGCGCCAGCCCCTGGGCGCACACGACTTGGCCACCAACACCCGGCGAAAACAGCAAGAGAACAGCCCTACTGCGAATCCAGCATGTCAAACCCCTGCACTTCCACACTCATGAAGGCACGGGTGAACTCCGCCAAAGCAGCGTAGAAGCGCGCACGCGGGTGTGCAGCAAGGGCGTCGCACATCGCCATCACCCAGGGCTGCAAGTGCTTGGCAAAAAAGGCCTGCTGCTGCGCCAGGTTGGACACCGTCACATCGTCCCCGGCGATGAGAAAACGCATCACCTCGCACAGGTAGGCGATGTGGTCCTCGGTCTCGGGCATCTGTTCGTCACGCCCCAGGCCCAGCTCGGCCAGATCGGAACGCAGGGCAGCCAGCGGCTTTTCGTTGAGAAAACCACTGAGGTAGTGCGACGCGAACACATACACCTCGGGCTTGCCCACACCGCCGAACAGGGTGTGGAACTCGTCGGTCACGGTCTCATCGCCCAATTCACGCGCCTGCGCCACCAGGGCGCGCCAAGGGTCTTCCAGGAAGCCGCCCGCAGCAGGCGCTTCAGTGGCGGCCACGCGCAGTTGGGCCAGCAGCTCCGGGCTGGGCGGGGCGTAGTACAAGGCGGCCAACAGGCCATAGACCTCGGCACGGGCGGTTTCTTCGTCCAGGCTGGAACGCACGGGAATGTCTGGGTTCATGGTGTTTCGCCGTTCACAGGTCGGTGATCTTGGTTTCGCTGCTGGTGTGGATGTCGATCACCCGGCAGTCGCCACACATCTTCAGGCGCTCGGCGGCCGCACCCTGGAACATGGCATGGCCCGAGAGGCGCGCCAACATCGCCTCCACACCCTTGAGCGTGCCAAAGGGCTTGCCGCAACGGATGCAAGCGTAAGGCGGCTGCTCGTTGACCACACGCGGTTGGCGGCGCTCTGCCGTCAGCAACAGGCGCGACTGCAGTTGCAGCGCATCTTCCGGGCAGGTCTTGACGCACAGGCCGCACTGCAGGCAGTTCTTTTCAACGAAGCGCAGCTGCGGCTGGTTGGGGTTGTCTTGCAGGGCGTTGGCGGGGCAGGCGCTCACGCAGCTCAGGCACAGGGTGCAAGCGTCGCGGTTGACCACCACTGTGCCCAGCGGCGAACCTGCTGCAGGCAGGCCGATGGCTTCGGGC
Organism: uncultured Macromonas sp.; assembly: GCA_946481585.1. The sequence goes on from CAMLOF010000267.1 coordinate 1,192, forward strand.
AAGGCGCTGGCCGGGGCCTGCTGCATCAGGTGTTCAATGGCCAGTTCCAGCGTGGCGCGCTTGTCGGCCTGCACACCAAAGCTGGCGGGCGTTTTCACGGACTGCGCGGGCGCCACGCGGGCGGCAGCGTCCAGCAGTGGAATGTCGCGCGCGTCCCGCGCCTGCAGAATGCGCAGGTGCTCGCCCGTGTACCCCAAGCCGTTGAGCAGCGCCTGGCCCACGGCCATCTGCTCTTGCAGGGCGCGCAGGTAGTCGGGGGCTTCCTCGTCGGTGGTGAGCAGCCACACCTGGCTGGCCCCTTGGGCGATGGCGCTCAGCCACACGTCCAGCCCCAGGCTGGCGGTGTGCCACACGGCCACCGGCAACACGCGCGCGGGAATGCCGCGCAGGGTCTTGTCGAGCTGCGCGGCACGGCCCCAATCGTCGATCAGGCGTTGCCCTGCCCCTTGGCTGTGGATCAGCAGCACAGCGTCGCGCCCGCCTGCCTTCGTGTACGTTTGCAGCAGCGTGCGCAGCTTGCTGCCCTGGTAGGGGGCGGCCGGGTAGGCGTAGCTCAGCGCACCGCTGGGGCACACGGTGGTGCAGGCGCCGCACCCCACGCACAGGTTGGGGTTGACGTGAATCTGTTGCCGTTCCACCTGACTGCTGATGGCGGACGCGGAACACACGTCCACACAGGCACGGCAGCCCACCTGTTCGTTGCGGCCATGGGCGCACAGGCGTTGCTTGTACTGGAAGAAGCGGGGCTTTTCGAATTCACCCACCAACTCGCGCAGTTGCAGGAGCGCGGCGAGTTGCGCGTCGGCGCCCGCCTGCGGCGGCAGGTGCAGGTAGCCCTGCGGCAACGCGTGTTGCGTGAACGCGCGCTGCTCGCGCAGGTCCAACACCAGGTCAAAGGCTTCATCCTGCGCTGCGGCCTCGCGCTGAAAGTCGATGGCACCGGGCGCCTCGCAAACGCGCACGCAGTCGCGGTGGGACCGGCAGGCGTCCATGTCGATCTGGTAGTCCAGACCGATCGCGCCCTCTGGACAGGCCGCCACACAGGCGTTGCAGCGGGTACACAGGTCCAGCGCGATGGGGTTGTTCTGCGCCCAGCGCACCTGGAAGGCCCCAAGCCAGCCCGTGACCTGTTGCAACTGCCCCGCCAGCACGGGGTAACGGCGTTCCTGGCGGCCCGCGCCGCCCGTGGCAAACAGGCTCACGTCCAGCACGTCGTCCAGGCGCGCGGCCAGGGCTTCAGCACGCTCGAGCGGGCCGATGATGAGCAACCTGCCGCTGCTGCGGTAGGTCACCGTGGGCACCGGGTCCGGGTCGGGCAGGCGGGCCGCTGCCAGCAGGGCCGCCATCTTGGGCGTGGCCTGCGCGGCGTCGCGGCTCCAGCCGCCCGTTTCGCGAATGTTAACGAAGCGGATGGGGCGCACGTCCAGCGGCACGGCCCCTTCGGTCTGTTCGGACAGTTCGTTGAACAGGCGCGATTCCTGGGTGCAGGCCACCACCAGGTCGTCGGCGCTGCGGGTGGCGCGCTGGAAGGCCGGCGCCTCGCGTCGGCACAGGGTGGTGTGCACAGTGAGTGGCTCGCCCAGCGCACGGCCCAGGGCCTCGCCGTCCAGCGGCATGGTGCGGTTGCAGTTGCAGATCAGGGTGGTCATGGTGTCTTGGGGGTCGGGCTGTCGTCGGCTGCCTGCGGCGCGGGTTCGGCCTTGTCACGGGCTTCGGCTTCGCTCGTGGCTGCGGGCGGTTGGCTGTCGGCCTGGGGTTCTGTGGTCTGTGCCGGTTGGGGCGGGTCTTTCGGTTCCTGCGGCTCGTCAAAGAGCTTCATGAACTGCGCGCTGACCAATTGGCGGGCCAGCGCTGGTGGCAGCGGGTCGGGCTTCGAGTAGTCGTCGATGTAGATGTCCAGCCCATCCATGACGTTGAACTTCGGGTCAGCGAAGAGCTTGCGCATGGCGGCGTTGCGCACCTCGGGCGACACCTCGCGGGCCACGAAGGGGCTGAAGTCGGCTTCCGGTGTGAGCGCCTTCACGTCGTCCAGAGATAGCGCCGGTGGCGGTTCAGCCACCACCTCATCGGCACGCCGGGCGGGGTGTTCGTCCGAGGGCGCAGGCACCTCTGGCGGCAATGGCTGCACGACCGGGCGGCTGACGGCTGGAGCGTTGGCACCATCACCCGCCAAAGGCGCGGAAACGGCCGAAACGACAGAACGGGGCGGCTCGGCAGGCACGGCCTGGCCGGTGCGCACCTGCGCCTTGCGGCGCGACCAGCGGCCAAAGAAGCCCGCGTCGTCGTCGCGTTCCGGCGCCTTGTCACTCACCGCGCTCTCCTTCAGGGCGGCCACGGGTTTTGCCTGTGCTGATGCTGGCGGGGTTGCCGAAACGGTCGGTCAACGGTTGGAAGCTGTCGGGGCGCTTGCGGCGCTTGGGTTCGGGCACGTAATGGGCTTGCACGAAGGCAGCCAGCCACTCCACTACCGGCCCGGGTGCGGGCACCTGGTCCACCCGCTCCTGGGCGTCCAGCCAGCGGCCCGCGTCGTGGTAGCTCAGGGTCACCACCTGGGGTTCGGGCAGGGCCTCTTCACCGCCCTCTTCCGCCAGGCGCCACATCACCCAGAAGCAAGGGCTGGGCGACTCCAGATTCAGGTAGTAGCCCTCGGCGTCGTCGCGGTAGAGTGTGACGGGCAGCCGGGGAAACAGCCAGTGGCTGGTGCCCGCGCTGGCCTCACCTTCGGCGGGCTCCAGGGCCACGGCCTCGCCCGCATGCACATTGGGCGGCAAGGGGGGCAGGTCCTGCTGGGGCACCACGTCGGCCAACACCCAGCGCCAGCGCTGCCAACGGCTCATGGGGCCGGTGACCGGCTCGCGGCGCATGACCACACCCACCTCGATGGCGGGGCGCGCAGGATTGCTTGTCTCGTTCATATGTTGGGCCATCACAGGCCGCAATGTAAGGCATGCGTTGCGACAATTTGTCGCAAATGGG
>CAMLOF010000268.1 GCA_946481585.1 uncultured Macromonas sp.
CTCATCGTGCAACCCCGGGTGTTGGTGCTGGACGAACCAACCAGTGCGCTTGACGTGACGGTGCAAAAACAGGTCATCGATCTGTTGCTCCATTTGCAAAAAAGCCGTCAGTTGAGCTACTTGCTCATCACACACGATGTGGACGTCATCTGGGCCATGGCCCACGACGTGCTGGTGATGAAGGACGGTCAGGTGGTGGAAACAGGCCCCGCCGAGAAGGTGCTGCGAGCACCCGAACACCCCTACACCCACCAGTTGCTGAAGGCCAGTGCCGAGCTGTTGTGATCCAATCTAGGGTTTTTGATATTGACGAAAGCGACAGGCATGCCCGTTGATACCGCTCCCGTGACATTGATAACGCCATTGCGTTGGCTGGCCTTGGGTTGGAAGGATTTGCAGGCCAACCCCGTGCCGGGGCTGGTTCATGGTTTCCTGCTGGCTCTGTTCGGGGGCATTCTGGCGTTTGCCGCGCGGGACCAGTTCTGGTGGTTGGCGGGGGCTTTTTCTGGTTTTCTGATCGTCGCACCGGTGCTTGCCACGGGGCTTTATGCCGTGAGCCGGGCGCACGAGAAGGGGAAAACCATTGGCCTTTCCGAGATCCTTTCTCTTTGGACCTCTGGCGACCGTCGCCTCATCGCCTTCGGGTTGTTGCTGGGTTTGGCTGGTACCGGTTGGGTGCTGACTTCCGCTGGCTTGATCACACTTTGGTCTGACGTGCCCATTCGCAGGCCCGCCGATTTTCTGCGCCATGTGGTGTTGGCAGACTCTCTGGGCCTGTTCGAGGCGTGGCTGCTGCTGGGCGCGCTGTTGGCTGCTCCCATGTTTGCGTCCAGCGTGCTGACATTGCCGCTGCTGGTGGACACGCGCGCTCCGCTGTGGGTGGCAGTCACACAAAGCTGGCGCGCGGTTGGCAACTATCCTGGTCCGTTGGCTTTGTGGGCCATGCTCATTGCCGTATTGGTGGCATTGGGCATGGCCACCTTCCTTTTGGGACTGATTCTGATCGTGCCTTTGCTGGGGCACGCGAGTTGGCATGCCTACCGTGACTTGTTGCCTCCTGGTGACGACGGACGCGTTCTGTAAGTCAGGTGGCAGGCATGGAAGCTAATTTGTTTGGTTATACGGAAGCCCAGATTGCCCAGTTCGGTCTGACCTTCGGCGTTGGCGCATTTGTGCTGTACATGATGTTCATTGTGTTCAACCTGGCGCGTGAGTCCAAGGCGGGCAAGTTCGGGACCTTCGTCATCTTCCTGGTGTTGTCGTTGGGCATGCTGGGTTTCCTGGCGAAGAACGTGATCAAGTGGATACTGGACATCTGAGGCAGCAAGGCAAAGGCGCATTGGGGAGCCCATGAAAAGCACGCAGTACACGGTTCCGAACTGGAACCACGAAGACACCTTCACGGTGGGTGAAAAGAAGCTCACTTGCACCGCCGAGGGCTGGAATGCGAACACCATTTCAGGGCATCTGATCGACTTTGCGCCTGAGCAGCGTTCTCTCAAGATCCAGCCCTTCGGGCAGGAGCGCGGGGTGCTGTTGAAGTTCAACCAGATCAAGCGGCTCAAGATCGACCTGCAGCCTGATGTGGACACCGAGTTCATGCCCACGGGCTTTCCGGCAAACGAAGGAACCAGCAGTCTGCAGACCTTCGTGGTGCACCTGAGAGACGGGGCCTTGTTCTCAGGCATTGCCCATGCGCACCGCAAAGAGCCTTACGGTCTTTGGATTTTCCCCAAGGCGTCGGGCGACGACGAACCTTTCCGTATCTTCATACCCAAGAGCGGTATCAACAGCTTTGAGGTCAAGGGCGATGGCCTGGGCCAGTTGAGCGACACCGACTTTGAGGACACGGTCATCGGTGACATCGAAAGCATGGGCATCGAAGCGGCCATGGGGTCGGGCAGCTCCATGGTGGAGACGCGCGAGCAGCTCAAGGAGGCCCTGGAAAACCAGAACCGCCTGAAGCCCGTGCCCATTGGCGAGGCCCTGATGGGCCTGGGCAAGATCACGCCGACGCAGTTGTCCGACGCGCTGCGGCGGCAGAAGGAAAAGAAGTCCTTGCCGCTGGGGCAGATGCTGGTGGAAATGGGGCTGGTCACCCCGGCAGACCTGCAGACCGCCTTTGCCCGCAAGATGGGCTACCCCTTCATCGATCTGAAAAAGTTTCCGGTCGACACAGCTGCGCTGCGCCTGGTGCCGTTCGCCACCGCCAAGCGGTTGAAGGTACTGCCTTTGCTCGACCAGACGACCTCCGTTGTGGTGGCGATGCACGACCCCTTGCAGTTCAAGATCATCGAAGAACTGGAGTTCTCGATGCAACGCAAGGTGGTGCCGGTGGTGACCATCAGCAACGACTTGCTTGCCCAGATCACCAAGTCCTACCGCGATATCGGCATGGGGGACGGTAACGAAGCACGCGCGCCAGCGGCTGCCAGTGAAGTCCAAGCGCCGGGCATCGATTCCGTTGATGCCTTCCAGTTGGCGGTGGAGCTCTCGGGCGAGGCCAAGGACGTGGCCGATGACGAACGTCCGGTCGAGCAGTCGGACAACACCCTGGTCAAGCTGATCAACTCCATGATCACCGAAGCCTACTACCAGCGGGCGTCCGACATCCACATCGAGCCGTACCCAGGTCGAGAGAAGCTGGTTATCCGCTTCCGGGTGGATGGCGAGATGCGCCATTACCTTGAGCTGCCGGCGAGTTACCGAAACGCCTTGATCGCGCGCATCAAGATCATGTGCGACCTGGACATCTCCGAGCGCCGCAAGCCGCAGGATGGCAAGATCAACTTCGCCAAGTTCGGTGGTTTGGCCATCGAATTGCGCGTGGCCACCATTCCTACCGCCAGCGGCCTGGAAGACGTGGTCATGCGGATTCTGTCGTCGTTCAAGCCCTTGCCCTTGGAGGCCTTGAACATGAGTCCGTTCAACGTCAAGGCGTTCGAGGGTATTGTTCAGCGCCCTTACGGACTGTTCCTCTGCGCGGGCCCCACGGGCTCAGGCAAGACGACAACCTTGCACTCCGGCCTGCAGTACATCAATACGCCCAACCGCAAGATATGGACGGCAGAAGACCCGGTCGAAATCACCCAGCGTGGGCTGCGTCAGATTCAGGTGAACCCCAAGATCGGCTGGACCTTTGCAGCGGCGCTGCGAGCCTTGCTGCGTGCCGACCCTGACGTCATCATGGTGGGCGAGATCCGGGATCAGGAAACCGCCGAGATGGCCATCGAGGCGTCGCTTACCGGTCACCTGGTTCTGTCAACCTTGCACACCAACTCCGCGTCCGAGACCATTGTGCGTCTCATTGATCTGGGGGTTGACCCGTTCTCGTTCGCAGACTCGCTGCAAGGCATTCTGGCCCAGCGGCTTGTTCGCCGGTTCTGTACAGACTGCGCCAAAACAGAGGTGCTGAGCGATGAGCGCGTGCAGGAACTGCTTGACGACTACATGCAGGTGTTGCCGGATGGCCACCCGCAGAAGGATGCCAATCTGTTGCGTACAGACTGGCTTGCCCGCTTCGGCAAGAACGGCAAGCTGCATGCCTGCCACGCGCCGGGGTGTGAAAAGTGCGCTCAGACCGGCTACCGGGGCCGCCTGGCCTTGCACGAACTGCTGACGACTTCACCGCAGATGCGTCAACTCATCCAGCGCCGTGCTCGACCCATCGAGTTGCAGGAGACAGCCATGCTCGACGGTATGCGCACCTTGCGTCAAGACGGCATCGAGAAGGTCCTGCAAGGCTTGACCAGCCTTGCAGAGGTACGCTCTTCGAGCAACGTCTGATCTCGGGGCTGCTCAGCAGCCCCGGGTCACAGGTATTTCAACATCCTGTGCCAGCGCGATGTGCCTGGCCAGTTCGAGCTTGGCAATGGCGTTGCGGTGCACTTCGTCCGGGCCATCGGCCAGGCGCAGGGTGCGCTGGTTGGCGTAGCTGTAGGCGAGCGGGAAGTCTTGCGAAACCCCCGCGCCACCATGCGCCTGGATGGCCATGTCAATGATTTGGCAGGCCATGTTGGGCGCCACCACCTTGATCATGGCGATTTCGGCCTTGGCCACCTTGTTGCCCACCGTGTCCATCATGTAGGCCGCCTTGAGCGTGAGCAGGCG
>CAMLOF010000269.1 GCA_946481585.1 uncultured Macromonas sp.
GCCAGGGCAATGCGCTGGCGCTGCCCGCCGGAAAGTTGCGCCGGGTAGCGGTCGGCCAGCCAGTCCAGCTGCACCAGGCTCAGCAGTTCATGCACCTTGGCCTTGATCTGCGCTTCGCTGGGGCGCTGGCCGCGCGGCTTGACGCGCAGGCCGAAGGCCACGTTTTCGAACACGCTCATGTGGCGGAACAGCGCGTAGTGCTGGAAGACGAAGCCCACGTTGCGCTCGCGCACGTGAACGTCGGTGGTGTCTTCGCCGCTGAAGAGGATGCTGCCGGTGTCGGGCGTTTCCAGCCCGGCGATGATGCGAAGCAGGGTGGTCTTGCCGCAGCCCGATGGGCCCAGCAGCGCCAGCAACTCGCCGGACGCGATGTCCAGATTCACGTCGCGCAGCGCGTGGAAGTTGCCAAAATGTTTGTTGACGTTGCGAATCTCGATGCTCATGTTCGTTCCTTGCGCTGCGTTTTCAAGCAGCTTGGCTGACGGGCGCGGGCCGCTCGGGCGGCAGTTCGCTCAGCGCCTTCATCTCGCGCTCCATGCGCCACTCGGCCACGGACTTGATGACCAGCGTGACCAGGGCCAGCAGCGCCAGCAGCGAGGCCACGGCGAAGGCCGCCACCGACTGGTATTCGTTGTAAAGGATTTCCACGTGCAGCGGCATGGTGTTGGTCTGCCCGCGGATGTGGCCCGAGACCACGCTGACCGCGCCGAACTCGCCCATGGCGCGCGCGTTGCACAGAATCACGCCGTAGATCAGGCCCCACTTGATGTTGGGCAGTGTTACGCGCCAAAACGTTTGCCACCCGGTGGCGCCCAGCACGATGGCGGCCTGTTCCTCTTCGTTGCCTTGCGCCTGCATCAGCGGGATGAGTTCGCGCGCAATGAAGGGGAAGGTGACGAAGATGGTGGCCAGGATGATGCCCGGCACGGCGAAGACGATCTTGATGTCGTGCTCGGCCAGCCAGGGGCCCAGCCAGCCTTGCGCGCCGAAGACCAGCACGTAGATGAGACCCGCCACCACTGGCGACACCGAGAACGGCAGGTCCACCAGCGTGGTAAGGAATGACTTGCCCCGGAACTCGTACTTGGCGATGGCCCAGGCTGCGGCCACGCCGAACACCAGGTTCAGCGGCACGGCGACCAGGGCCGTCAGCAGCGTCAGCCGCACGGCGGACCAGGCGTCGGGTTCCTTCAGGGCCTCCAGGTAGCCCTCGACGCCTTTGCGCAGCGCCTCGGTGAACACGGCGGCCAGCGGCAGCACCAGGAACAGGAACATGAACACCAGCGCCAGGCCGATGAGCGTGTAGCGCACCCAGGCGGCTTCGGTGGTGCCCTTGCGCGCACTGCGCGTGGTGGCTTTGTTTGCGGGTGCGGCGCTCATGCACGGCCCCCCGTGGCGCGTTTGCGCTGCCAGCCCTGCAGACCGTTGATGACGAGCAACAGCACGAAGGAGATGGCCAGCATGACGGTGGCCACAGCCGTGGCACCAGCGTAGTCGTACTGTTCCAGCTTGCCGATGATGATGAGCGGCGTGATTTCCGAAACCATGGGCATGTTGCCTGCGATGAAGATGACCGAACCGTATTCACCCACCGCACGCGCGAATGCCATGGCAAAGCCAGTGAGCAGCGCGGGCATGATGGACGGGAAGATGACCTTGGTGAAGGTTTGCCAGCGCGTGGCACCCAGGCAGGTGGCGGCTTCTTCGAGTTCCTTCTCGGCGTCTTCCAGCACGGGTTGCACTGTGCGCACCACAAAGGGTAGCCCGATGAAGATGAGCGCGATCACCACGCCATTCGGGTTGAAGGCCAGCTGGATGCCATGCGGCTCCAGGTACTGCCCGATCCAGCCGTTGCCCGCCAGCAGGGCCGTGAGCGAAATGCCCGCCACCGCCGTGGGCAGCGCAAAGGGCAGGTCCACCAACGCGTCTGCAATCTTCTTGCCCGGGAAGCTGTAGCGCACCAGCACCCAGGCCACCAGCAGGCCGAACACCACATTCACCAGTGCCGCGATCAGCGATGCGCCGAACGTCAGGCGGTACGAGGCCAGCACGCGGGGAGCGGTCACTGCCTCCCAGAACTGTGGCCAGGTGAGCGTGAAGGTCTTGAGCACCAGTGCCGACAGCGGGATCAGCACGATCAGGCTCAGGTACAGGATGGAGTAGCCCAGCGTCAGGTTGAAGCCGGGCAGCACGTTGCGCCGATTTGGGCGCCGTGCGCCCGCAGGCTGTGTTGCCAGAACGTGGCTCATGCTCAGCGGCCCTGGGTGTAGAGCTTGTCGAACTGGCCACCGTCGTTGAAGTGCACTTTCTGTGCTTCAGCCAGCGAACCGAAGTACTGCTCCACCGTGAAGAACTTGATGGGCTTGAAGGCGCTGGCGTACTTCTTGAGCACGGCTTCGTTGCGCGGACGGATGTTGTGCTTGGCGGCGATTTCCTGCCCTTCGGGGCTGTAGAGGAAGTCGAGGTAGGCCTTGGCGTCGGCGGCGGTGCCCTTCTTGGCCACAGTGCGCTCGACGATGGCGACCGGGTTCTCGGCCACGATGGAGGCGCTGGGGTGGATGGCATCGACCTTGCCCTTGCCGAATTCGTTGTCCACGGACACGACTTCGGACTCGAAGGTCACCAGCACGTCGCCGATGTTGCGCTGCAGGAAGATGCCGGTGGCGTCACGCCCGCCGCGTGCCAGCACGGGCACGTTCTTGTAGAGCTTGCTCACGAAGTCCTGCGCGTCGGCGTCGCTGCCGCCCTTGCTGCGCACGTAGCCCCATGCGGCCAGGTAGGCCATGCGGCCGTTGCCACCGGTCTTGGGGTTCACCACCACCACTTGCACGCCGGGCTTGATCAGGTCGTCCCAGTCCTTGATGTTCTTGGGGTTGCCGTTGCGCACCAGGAACAGCATGGTGGAGGTGGTGGGTGCCGCGCCGTTGGGGAACTTCTGGCGCCAGTCCTTGGCCACCACGCCCTTGTCGGCGAGGAAGTCGATGTCGGTCGTGGTGTTGAAGGTCACCACATCGGCGTCCAGGCCGTCGGCCACGGCGCGCGCCTGCGCGCTGGAGCCAGCGTGTGACTGGTCAACCTTGATGTCCTTGCCTGTGGTCTTCTTGTACTGGGCAATGAAGGCGGTGTTGACGTCCTTGTAGAACTCACGGGCCACGTCGTAAGACACGTTGAGCAGCGTGGTCTGGGCGGAGGCGGCAGAAGCGGCGGCCAACGCCAGTGTGGCCAGGGCGGTGCGGAGGGTGTTTTTCATGGTGCAAACGAAGAGGGTATGGGTGTATGCCCTGGATTCTGAAAGACCCTCTTCAATCCTCAAACTACTTTGTTATTGTTTTCTTATTTAAAAAACGAATATGGGTGGCGTTTTCTCGCTTATGCGGCGCAATTGACCTCTTGCGTTTCAAGCAAAGACCTCAGCAGAGCCAAGCCAAGGGGCCAGTTGCCGTGGCCAGAGTCGACATTGATGTGCCCTGCGTCGTTGAGGCGGACGAATTCGCTACCCCAGGCCCGGGCGTATGCCCCTGCCAGCCGTACCGGGCAAAAGGGGTCGTTGGTGCTTGCAACAACGATGCTGCGGTAGGGCAGCCGCTGGTACGGGACCGGTGCGAAGTCTGCGAGCACGCCACGGCGCTCCGGGTCGGCGGGTGCCACCAGCAGGGCGCCGTGGATGCGATCCAGAACTTCGCCTTCCAAATGAGCGGTGGCAATGCAGCCCAGGCTGTGGGCAGCCAGCACTACAGGTCCTGGCACCGCCAGGATGCTCTCGGTCAGCCGTTCGACCCAGGCGCGGCGGACGGGGGTGATCCAGTTGTCCTGCACCACCCGGCGTGCCCCGGGAATGGAGTCGGCCCACAGGGTCTGCCAGTGCCCCGTGCCGGAGTCTCGCCAGCCCGGCACGATGACGGTGGTGGGGAGGTTCATCGCCTGTACCTCACCGGTTGGGCTGCGGCGTCAGCCGCAGGTAGGGGCGGATCACGCGGTAACCCTTTGGGAAGCGCTGGGCGATTTCGCCGGGGTCTTGCAGGCTGGGGACGATGACCACGTCCTGACCCTGTTGCCAATTGGCGGGCGTGGCGACCTTGTGGCTGTCCGTCAGTTGCAGC
>CAMLOF010000270.1 GCA_946481585.1 uncultured Macromonas sp.
TTCATGGAGTTGGCGGTGAACATGCCCGAGCAGGAGCCGCAGGTCGGGCAGGCAGAGCGCTCGACTTCGGCGATCTCGGCGTCGGAAACCTTGCTGTCTGCGGCCATGACCATGGCGTCGACCAGGTCGAGCTTCTTGATCTGCACGGTCTGCGTGCCGGGCACGGCCAGACGCACCTTGCCGGCTTCCATGGGGCCGCCGGAAACGAACACCACGGGAATGTTCAGGCGCATGGCGGCCATGAGCATGCCGGGGGTGATCTTGTCGCAGTTGGAGATGCACACCAGCGCGTCCGCGCAGTGGGCGTTGACCATGTACTCGACCGAGTCGGCAATGATGTCGCGGCTGGGCAGCGAATACAGCATGCCGTCGTGGCCCATGGCAATGCCGTCGTCCACGGCGATGGTGTTGAACTCCTTGGCCACGCCGCCAGCAGCCTCGATCTCACGAGCCACCAGTTGGCCCAGGTCTTTCAGGTGAACGTGACCGGGCACGAACTGGGTGAAAGAGTTGGCAATGGCAATGATGGGTTTGCTGAAGTCGCCGTCCTTCATGCCGGTGGCGCGCCACAGGGCACGGGCACCCGCCATGTTGCGGCCGGCGGTGGAAGTCTTGGAACGGTATGCGGGCATGGGAGGGTAACCTTCGTGACGTGGAACAAGGCACCGTACGCGGTGCGAATGAAATTATCTCGCAGCCCCGCCAGGCCAGCCGCCTGCAGGACGGCTTTCCCCGGCAAAGCCGATGGAATCACTTGCGCTTGACAGGGGGCAAACCCAGGCGTTTGCGCCCGGCATCAATGCGCTCCTGCTTGCGCAGGTCTTCTTTTTCCATGGCCTTGCGGCGGGTGTAGCCAGAGAAGTCGGCCCACCACCACCACACCATCGCCAGGACAAAGGGCACCAGCACCTGCCACCAATCCCACGAAGCGACTGGGGACACTTCCAGGTACTTGAGGATGAGCAGCACCACTCCCAGAACCAGCAGGTACATGTTGTTCTCCTGTAACGCTTGCGGTATCGATTGCAACAACTCGTAATGGCTCGGGCAGGGGTTGATCAATGCCCGATAGAATCCATACCGTCACTGTATCCCCAATTCTCTCCCAAGGATGACCCCATGAAACGTGCGCTGCTGATTCTCGCCGCCTCCACCGTCGTCGCCCTGCCCGCCATGGCCGACGAAGCACTGGCCAAGTCCAAGAACTGCATGGCCTGCCATGCCGTGGACAAGAAGCTGGTTGGCCCCGCTTACAAAGACGTGGCCAAGAAGTACGCCGGTGACAAGACCGCAGCCGACAAGCTGGCCACCAAGATCATGAAGGGCGGCTCCGGCGTGTGGGGCGCCATTCCCATGCCCGCGAACCCGCAGGTCAGCGACGCCGAGGCGAAGAAACTCGCTTCCTGGGTGCTGGGTCTGAAGTGATCCCTCGCTGAAGCAAAAAAAGCCCGCTTTAGAGCGGGCTTTTTTACGCCTGTTGCCCCCAGCGTTTCGCCGGGGGCAACCTGGATCAGTTGGTCTTGGCCAGCTGCTCCAGGATGTGCGGGTTCTCCAGCGTGGAGGTGTCCTGCGTCACGGCCTCGCCCTTGGCCAGCGAGCGCAGCAGGCGCCGCATGATCTTGCCGGAACGGGTCTTGGGCAGGTTCTCGCCGAAGCGGATTTCCTTGGGCTTGGCGATGGGGCCAATTTCTTTACCCACCCAGTTGCGCAGCTCGTTGGCAATGGCCTTGGCCTCGTCGCCCGTGGGCACCGGGCGCTTGAGCACCACGAAGGCCACGATGGCTTCGCCAGTGAGGTCGTCCGGGCGGCCCACCACGGCGGCTTCGGCCACCAGATCGGTCTTGCCCACCAGTGCGGACTCGATCTCCATCGTACCCATGCGGTGGCCCGAGACGTTGAGCACGTCGTCAATGCGGCCGGTGATGCGGAAGTAGCCCCGGTCGGCACTGCGCACCGCACCGTCACCGGCCAGGTAGTAGCCCTTGAGCTCGTCGGGGAAGTAGCTCTTCTTGAAGCGCTCGGGGTCGCCCCAGATGGTGCGGATCATGGACGGCCAGGGGCGCTTGACGACCAGGATGCCGCCAGAGCCGTTGGGCATGTCGTTGCCGGTTTCGTCAACGATGGACGCCATGATGCCCGGCAGCGGCAGCGTGCAGGAGCCCGGCACCAGCGGTGTGGCGCCCGGCAGCGGAGTGATCATGTGGCCGCCGGTTTCGGTCTGCCAGAAGGTATCGACGATGGGGCAACGCTCACCGCCCACGTGCTTGTAGTACCACATCCAGGCTTCGGGGTTGATCGGCTCGCCGACGGAACCCAGGATGCGCAGGCTGGACAGGTCCCAGTTCTTGGGGTGCACTTTTTCGTCGGTGTCGGACGCCTTGATCAGCGAACGGATGGCAGTGGGTGCGGTGTAGAAGATGGTGCACTTGTGCTTCTCGATCATCTGCCAGAAGCGGCCGGCGTTCGGGTAGGTGGGCACACCTTCGAAGACGATCTGGGTGGCACCAGCGGCCAACGGGCCGTAGGCCACGTAGCTGTGGCCGGTGATCCAGCCGATGTCGGCGGTGCACCAGAAGACGTCGCTGTCCTTCAGGTCGAAGGTCCACTGCATGGTGAGCGCGGCCCACAGCAGGTAACCGCCAGTGCTGTGCTGCACGCCCTTGGGCTTGCCGGTGGAGCCAGAGGTGTAGAGCACGAACAGCGGGTGCTCGGCGCCCACCATTTCGGCCGGGCAGTCGGTGGACTGGGCGGCCATCACGTCGTGCATGAAAACGTCGCGTCCAGCCACCATGTTGACGGCCGTCTGGGTGCGCTGGAACACCACCACGTTCTTGATGGTTTCGCAGCCGCCCATGGCCAGTGCTTCGTCGACGATGGACTTCAACGGCAGTTCCTTGCCGCCGCGCATCTGGTAGTTGGCGGTGACAACGGCCACGGCACCTGCGTCTTGAATGCGTTCCTGCAGCGCCTTGGCGGAGAAGCCGCCAAACACCACGCTGTGGGTGGCGCCGATGCGCGCGCAGGCCTGCATGGCCACCACGCCTTCAACAGTCATGGGCATGTAGATGACCACTCGGTCACCCTTCTTGACACCCATGCCCTTGAGGGCGTTGGCGAACTGCGAGACCTTGCCCAGCAACTCCTTGTAGGTGACCTTGGTGACTGCGCCGTCGTCGGCTTCAAAAATGATGGCGGTCTTGTTCTCGACCGGGGTGCCCATGTGGCGGTCCAGGCAGTTGTAGGAGGCGTTGAGTTCGCCGTCCTGGAACCACTTGTAGAAAGGAGCGTTGGATTCGTCCAGCACCTGGTTGAAGGGCTTGTGCCAGGTCAGCACCTCGCGGGCACGCTGGGCCCAGAAGCCTTCCAGATCACGCTCGGCCTCGGCACACAGGGCCTGGTAAGCCTCCATGCCAGCAATGCGGGCGGCCTTGACGGTTGAGGCGCTGGGCTCGAACACGCGGTTTTCCACCAAGGTGGACTGGATGGCGGACGACGGTGCGGACATGTAGGTCTCCTCTGGTACAGACATTGAACGGCATGAAATGTGCGCAAGGGCTCTTACGAGGCTCTTACACCAATCGTCAGACACTGTAAAGCACTCGCCCTACAATTGCCGGGCCTTCTCAAAGCATGCTTTCTTCATGGCCAACATCAACCGCCCCATCGCTCCCCTGCCCAAACTCATCTTTGCCAGCCGCTGGCTGCAATTGCCCCTGTACATCGGCCTCATCGCGGCACAGGGCATCTACGTCTATCACTTCTGGGTGGAACTGGTTCACCTGATTGAAGCGGCCTTTGGCAACCAGCAGGCCCTGGCGGCGCTGGTCACCAGCATTGGTTACAACACCAGTGTGCAGATCACCTCGCTCAACGAGACCATCATCATGCTGGTGGTACTGGCCCTGATCGACGTGGTGATGATCTCGAACCTGCTGATCATGGTGATCGTTGGCGGCTACGAAACGTTCGTCAGCCGCATGAACCTGGAGGGCCACCCCGACCAGCCCGAATGGCTGAGCCACGTGAACGCCAGCGTGCTGAAGGTGAAGCTGGCCACGGCCATCATCGGCATCAGCTC
>CAMLOF010000271.1 GCA_946481585.1 uncultured Macromonas sp.
CGCCTTCCTGGAGGTGCTGGAGGGCAAGACCTTGCCCGCCTTTGAGGTGCTGGCCCGCCGCTCTAGCCACGACTGAAACAAACATCAACGGAGACTTTTCATGGCACTCATTTCCATGCGCCAGCTGCTCGACCACGCCGCCGAGCACGGCTACGGCCTGCCTGCCTTCAACGTGAACAACATGGAGCAGGTGCAGGCCATCATGCAGGCCGCCGCCAAGGTCGACAGCCCCGTCATCCTGCAGGGCTCCGCCGGTGCGCGCTCCTACGCGGGCGAGCCCTTCTTGCGCCACCTCATCCTCGCTGCCATCGAGATGTACCCGCAGATCCCGGTGTGCATGCACCAGGACCACGGCGCCTCGCCTGGGGTGTGCTTCCGCTCCATCCAGTCGGGCTTCAGCTCGGTGATGATGGACGGCAGCCTGCTGGAAGACGGTAAGACCCCGGCCAGCTACGACTACAACGTGCGCGTGACCCGCCAGGTGGCCGACCTGGCCCATGCCTGTGGCGTGTCGGTGGAAGGTGAACTGGGCTGCCTGGGCTCGCTGGAAACCGGCCAGGCTGGCGAGGAAGACGGCCACGGCGCCGAAGGCGAACTGGACCATTCCATGCTGCTCACCGACCCCGACGAGGCCGCCGACTTCGTGCAGAAGACCCAGGTGGACGCGCTGGCCATTGCCATCGGCACCAGCCACGGGGCTTACAAGTTCACCAGCAAGCCCACTGGCAAGGTGCTGCGCATCGACCGCGTCCGCGAAATCCACCAGCGCATTCCCAACGTACACCTGGTCATGCACGGCAGCTCCAGCGTGCCCGAGGACTGGCTGGCCATCATCAACCAGTACGGCGGCGACATGGGCACCACCTACGGCGTGCCGGTGGAAGAGATCGTGGAAGGCATCAAGAACGGCGTGCGCAAGGTCAACATCGACACCGACCTGCGCATGGCCAGCACCGGCGCTATTCGGCGTCACCTGGCCGAAGACCGCAAGAACTTCGACCCGCGCAAGTTCTACAAGGAAGCCACCAAGGCCATGAGCGCCATCTGCGCCGCACGCTATGAAGCCTTCGGCAGCGCAGGCATGGCCAGCCGCATCGGCAAGATCCACAGCCTGGAAGAGATGCAAAAGCGCTACGAAAAGGGAATGTTTGATTCGCGCGACAATCGGGTTCCATGATCCCCATCAAGATAGATTCCGCTTGGAAAGGCACGGTCAACTGCAAGGAATGCGGCATGCGCGACATGGTGCTGTTTTCCGATTTGAACGAGCACGACTTCAGCCTCATCCATGCGCCCATTGACGACCTGAGCTTTCATGCCGGGCAGACGCTCTACCAGGAAGGTGAGAACGCGCCCGGCATCTTCACGCTGCGCACGGGCCTCATCAAGCTGATGCGCGTCACGCCCGACGGCCGCCAGCGCATCCTGCGCATTCTTCGCCCGGGCGACGTGGCCGGGCTCGAAGCCCTGGCCACCGCCACCTACGACAGCGAGGCCGTGGCCCTGACCGAGGTGTCGGTCTGCCGCATCCCCAACGACGTGATCCACCGCCTCAGCCAGAACTCGCCCCGCCTGCACTGGCGTCTGCTGCAGAAGTGGCAGCAAACGCTGAAGGAAGCCGACGACTGGCTGGCCGCCATCAACTTCGGCACCGCGCGCCAGCGGGTGAGCCAGTTCATCCTGAAGATGCGCCACTCCACCGACCCGCAGATATCCACACTGTTCTCGCGCGAGGACATGGGCTCCATGATGGACCTGAAGCTGGAAACCGTGAGCCGCGAAGTGAGCGCGCTGGTGCGCGAAGGTGCCATCGAACCGCTGGACAAGCAAGGGCGCCTGTACCGTGTGGTGGACGAGGCCCTGCTCATGCCCGCTGCCCGCGACTGATCTCACTCCACAATACGCTCCATGGACAACAGCACGGCAACCTTGGCTACGGCAGATCACGCTTTGGGTAACGAGGAGCGTCTGCTCCCCCCTGACGATGCCCAGCGTGAGCTGCTGCACAACGAGGTGCACGCGCGCCCGCCTGCGCGCATACGCCTGCCCGCGCTGGTGCTGCTGCTGGCCGTGTCCAACGAAGGCGTTTCACGCCAGCAGGAATGGGAACACCTGCGCCGCCTGCCCGGGCAGGAAGGGCTGACCCTGGAGCAGTTGCAAGGCAACTTTCTGCGTCTGCGCCTGCCCGGCTACACCTTGAAGTGGGAACGCCACACCGAGTTCACCCGTTACTCCCTGGTGCAGCCGCTGCCAGCACACGCCGTGCTGGGCGGCCGCGACCCGGAACTGTTGTCCCACCTGGTGTTGCCACAGCAATGGCTGGCGGGCGTGCCTGGCCGAACCTTCTGCGCCATCAAGCTGGCCATGGTGTACGGTGATTTGTCTGACCCCACAGCCCGGCTGGCCGAGGCCCTGGAATGGTTTGGCGACCAGCCCGTGGCCGCATCCATCATGGGCAACAACGGCCACTCCATGGTCGTTACCGACTTCCGCCTGCGCGACAACGGGTTCGAGCGCATGTTGGTGATTGCGCCGCCCGAGACCAGCGAAACCCGCGCGGGCCGTGTCTCGCAACGTGTGCTGGAACTGGAAACCTACCGCATCATGGCCCTGCGCGGTCTGCCAGTGGCCAAGGAACTGGGCCCGGAGCTGGCCGAGATCGAACGCCAGCTTGCCGACATCACCGCCGACCTGGAGCACAAGTCGTCCACCGACCAGGTCTTGCTGGACACCCTGGTGGCCCTGGCCGCACGTGTGGAAAAGGCCATGGCTCGCCACGTGTACCGCTTTTCGGCCACGCGGGCCTACGACACCCTGGTCGGTCAGCGCATCAGTGAGTTGCGCGAGCAGCCCATTCCCGGCACGCAGACCATTGGCGAGTTCATGCGCCGCAGGCTCTCGCCTGCCATGGCCACGGTGGCGGCTACCGAGCGGCGCCTGTCGTCGTTGTCAGAGCGGGTGGCGCGCGCCAGTGCCTTGCTGCGCACGCGGGTAGACATTGCCGCCGAAGGGCAGAACCAGCAGTTGCTGGAAAAGCTCACGCGCGGGCAGGAATTGCAGCTGCGCTTGCAAAGCACGGTGGAAGGGCTCTCCATCGCGGCCATTTCGTACTACGTGATCAGCCTGCTGCTGTACGGTGCCAAGGCACTCAAGAGCGTGGGGGTGCCCATTCACCCCGAACTGGCGGCTGGCGCCTTGATTCCCGTGGTGCTGTGGGGCGTGTGGCGCACCACACGCCGCATCCACGAAAAGCTGCACGCCGATCATTGACCGGCGTGCGCATTCCGCTGGTCATTTGCCGCTCAGGTACTCGGCCACCGCTGCCATTTCCAGTTCGGTCATCTGGCTGGCCACCGAGTGCATCACCGCGTTGTCGTTGGTGCGCTCGCGCTTGCCAAAGTTCTTCAACTGGGTAGAGATGTAGCCCGAAAGTTGGCCTGCCAGGCGCGGCAGGTTGGCCGCCCCCTGGCCTTCCATGCCGTGGCACGACACGCAGGCGGGCACACCGCTGAACTTGTTGCCGCTGTGGTAGATGTAACGCCCCATGGCGGCTAGTTGCGGCTCTTTTGCCTCGGTCTGCACCACGGGCATCTTCTCGTAGTACTTGCCCAGGGCGCGCATCTCGTCCGGCGTGAGCTTGCCGACCATGTCTGCCATGGTCGTGCTCTTGCGCTGGCCGCTTTTGAAGGCCTCCAGCTGCTTGGCAATGTATTCCGCGTGCTGGCCCGCCAGCTTGGGGAAGATCTCGCTGGTGGACTCGCCCTGCGCGCCATGGCACAGGAAGCAAGAGCCGCCAGCAATCTTCTTGGCGCGGGCCTCGTCGGCCTGCTGGGCCAGCGCGTGGCCGCCCAGCAGTACCAGCACACTCGCGGCAGCCAGGCCGCGCAAACTCCGTGCGACCACCATGTTCATGCCAGGGTGTCCGCCCAGATGTTGCGCGCCCAGGCCAGGGCGTAGCGGCCTTCCAGTTCGCTGGCGGCTGACGACACACCGCCGGAGCCAGGCACCGCCAGCATGGTCTTCTTCTCGGCGTCGTAGCGGTGCACGCTGGCCACGTGCACCA
>CAMLOF010000272.1 GCA_946481585.1 uncultured Macromonas sp.
CAACGCGGCTCCCACCGGGCAGGCGCGTTGGCTGGGTCTGCCCATTGCAGCGCTGTCCAGCCTGCAACGTGTGTTCGTCATCGGCTCCAATCTGCGCAAGGACCATCCTCTGTTCGCGCAGCGCATTCGCCAGGCTGCCCGCAAAGGGGCTCAGGTGAGCGCGCTGGTGGACTCGGCACCGGTTTGGGCCATGCCTGTTGCCAACGTGATGCAGGCAGATGCTTCAGTTTGGAGCGCGGCGCTGGCCGGGGTGGCTGCCGCCGTCGCACAGGCCAAGGGCGTTGCTGCCCCTGTGGATGCGCAGGTTACTGACGCTGCCCGCGCGGTTGCCGGATCACTGATGAGCGGTGATAACAAGGCTGTTCTGCTCGGCAACGCCGCCGCACACCACCCTCAGGCTTCCAGCCTGCTGGCGCTGGCGCAGTGGATTGCAAGCCAGACTGGTGCCAGCTTCGGCTATCTGACCGAAGCTGCCAACACCGTTGGGGCGCAACTGGTCGAAGCGCTGCCGGGTGTCGGTGGCCTGAATGCGACACAAATGCTTGCCGGTGGCGTGAAGGCAGCCGTGCTGCTGAACGTCGAAGCCGGTGCAGACACTGCCGCACCGGCCTCCGCCCTGGCGCAGGCTGAGATGGTGGTCACGCTCAGCCCGTTCAAGACCAACCTGGATGTGAGCGACGTGCTGCTGCCCATCGCTCCGTTCAGCGAAACGTCTGGATCTTTCGTCAATGCCGAAGGCCGGTTGCAAAGCTTCCATGCCGTGGCGAAGCCCATGGGTGAAACACGTCCTGCCTGGAAGGTGCTGCGCGTGCTCGCCAATCTGCTGGGTCTGCCAGGCTTTGATCAAGAGTCATCTCAGGCTGTGCTCGCCAAGGCGTTGCCCGGTGTCGAAAGCGGTGCCGTGGTGCCCGCTGGCCGTCTGAATAACAGCACGTCTGCCGCCATTGAAACGGGTGCAGCCCAACGCAAGCCCTGCGTGGCTGCGATCTACGAACTGGACGCACTGGTGCGTCGCTCGCCGTCGCTGCAGGCCACGGCCGACGCACGTGCCGTTCGCGCCGCTGAAGCCAAGGGAGTGAGCGCATGATCGACGCTATGTACAACGGTGGTCTGAGTCTGATCGCCGCTTCCTGGTGGCAGACCGCCGCCTGGCCGGTGCTTTGGAACCTGATCAAGATCGTTGCGGTGCTTGCACCGCTGATGGGCGCCGTGGCGTACCTGACGCTGTGGGAGCGCCGCCTGTTGGGTTTCATGCAAGTTCGTCTGGGCCCCAACCGCGTGGGCCCCTTCGGTCTGTTGCAGCCGATCGCTGACGCTGTCAAGCTGCTGAGCAAGGAACTCATCAACCCCAGTGCAGCGAGCAAGGGGTTGTTCCGCCTGGGCCCTATCATGGCCATCATGCCCGCGCTGGCCGCGTGGGTGGCCGTGCCTTTCGGTCCTGAAACCGTTCTTGCCAACGTCAACGCAGGTTTGCTGGTCATTCTTGCCATCACCTCCATTGAGGTGTACGGCGTGATCATCGCTGGGTGGGCATCCAACTCCAAGTACGCCTTCCTGGGCGCACTGCGGGCTGCCGCGCAGATGGTGAGCTATGAAATCGCCATCGGCTTCTGTTTCCTGGTGGTTGTCATGACCGCTGGCAGCCTGAATCTGGCTGACATCGTTGCCTCCCAGAACCGTGGCATGGGCGCGGACATGGGGTTGAACTTCCTGTCCTGGAACTGGCTGCCGTTGTTGCCCATTTTCCTGGTCTATCTGATCTCTGGCGTGGCCGAAACCAACCGCCACCCCTTCGACGTGGTCGAGGGCGAGGCTGAGATCGTGGCTGGTCACATGGTCGAATACTCCGGCATGGGCTTTGCCATCTTCTTCCTGGCCGAATACGCCAGCATGTGGCTGGTGTCCATCCTGGCCGTGCTGATGTTCCTGGGCGGATGGGCTGCACCTATCGACAGCGCGCTCTTCAACTGGATTCCAGGCTGGATCTGGCTGGGCGTCAAGACGTTTGTCGTCGTATCCATGTTCATCTGGATTCGCGCAACCTTCCCGCGCTTCCGCTACGACCAGATCATGCGTCTGGGCTGGAAGATCTTCATTCCCGTGACCCTCATCTGGTTGCTGCTGGTCGGCGGCCTGATGCAGACCTCCTGGAACATCTGGAAATAAAGGAGGCCCGAACAACATGTCTGCCACCGCTGTTGCGCCTTTCTCTTTCCGCGACTTCTTCAAGAGCTTCCTGCTGGTCGAGCTGTTCAAGGGCATGGCCCTGACCGGCCGCTACGCGCTGCGCCGCAAGGTGACCGTGCAGTTCCCCGAAGAGAAGACGCCCCTGTCGCCACGCTTCCGTGGTATGCATGCCCAACGCCGTTACGACAACGGCGAGGAGCGATGCATCGCGTGCAAGCTCTGCGAAGCTGTCTGTCCGGCGATGGCCATCACCATCGAATCCGACCAGCGTGAAGACGGCACGCGCCGCACCACGCGCTATGACATCGACCTGACCAAGTGCATCTTCTGTGGTTTCTGCGAAGAAGCCTGCCCGGTCGATGCCATCGTCGAGACCCACATCTTCGAATACCACGGTGAAAAGCGGGGTGACCTGTACTTCACCAAGGACATGCTGCTGGCCGTTGGCGACCGCTACGAAAAAGAGATCGCCGCAGCCAAGGCTGCGGACGCCAAGTACCGCTGACCGCCCGAGGCACAAGACGACCATGGATTACCAAGCTGGCTTCTTCTACCTGTTCTCGGCGGTGCTGCTTTTTGCGGCCTACCGGGTCATCACCGCGCGCAACCCCGTGCACGCGGTTCTCTACCTCATGCTGGCCTTCTCTCAGGCGGCAGCCGTGTGGCTGCTGTTGAAGGCCGAATTCCTGGGCATTACCCTGGTGCTGGTGTACCTGGGTGCCGTGATGGTGCTCTTCCTCTTCGTGGTGATGATGCTCGACATCAACATCGACGCGATCCGCGAAGGTTTCTGGAAGCATTTCCCGCTCGCGGTTATCCTGGGCGTGTTGGTCAGTGCCGAACTGATCGCCGTTCTGTGGGCTGGTTTCCCGCGCCTGACGGTGAATGAGCTGGCTGCGACCAGTGCCATGCACGCGGCCGACCACTCCAACACCCATGCCCTGGGTGTGCTGCTTTACCAGCACTACCTGTATCCCATCCAAGTCGCAGCGGTGGTGTTGCTGGTCGCAATGATCACCGCCATCGCGCTGACCCTGCGTCAGCGCAAGGACAGCAAGGCCATCAACCCGGGCATCCAGGTCAAGGTCAAGGCCGCCGACCGTCTGGTGGTGGTGCCCATGGCCGCCACCCGTGCCGCCGAGCCAGCTGCGGAACAAGTCAACGAGGAGGGCAAGGCATGACGAGCCTCACATTGGGTCATTTCCTGTCACTCGGCGCCATCTTGTTTGCGCTGTCGGTGGTAGGTATCTTCCTGAACCGCAAGAACCTGATCGTGCTGCTCATGGCCATCGAATTGATGTTGCTGGCCGTGAACATGAACTTTGTCGCCTTCTCGCACTACCTGGGTGACATGCAGGGACAAGTCTTCGTGTTCTTCATCCTGACCGTCGCTGCGGCCGAGTCGGCCATCGGCCTGGCCATCCTGGTGCTGCTGTTCCGTAACAAGTCGTCCATCAACGTGGACGAGCTCAACACGCTCAAGGGCTGAGGCTCAAGGGTTTTTACGCAAAGTCACAACAATGAGTACAAGCCTTTCTGCAAGCACGCTGCTGGCGGTGCCCCTGGCACCACTGGTGGGGTCGGCATTGGCCGGCATACTGGGCACGACCTTTGGCGGCAACGTGATCGGCCGCCGCGCGTCGCACACCCTCACCATCCTGGGCGTGTTCATCGCGTTCATCATCTCCGCCATGACGCTCAAGAGCGTGGCCATGGACGGCGCGCGTTTCAACGAGACCATCTATGAGTGGATGGTCGTGGGCGGCCTGAAGATGGAAATCGGCTTCATGGTCGATGGCCTTACCGCCATGATGATGTGCGTGGTGACCTTCGTGTCGCTGATGGTGCACATCTACACCA
>CAMLOF010000273.1 GCA_946481585.1 uncultured Macromonas sp.
TGCTGATGGCCCAGGAAGCGGCGAAGAAGGCGAGCCAGGTGGAGAGTTCCATGGAGAAAGCGGTGAGGTGAACAGGGGGGGGTGTAGCTTACACGGTTGGCGGATGGTGTGGGCTATCTGGCACAAAGCGGTCGGCCTTGTCAGGCCACGCCCAATATCCAGCCCTCGGTTCGTGCCATGAGTTGTATGCCAGGGTCCATGGTCGGATGCATGGCTGTGTGCAGCCCCCCCGTGACGTCGGCATGCTTGAGCCAGCTGGCAATGGCATGGGCGTCTTGCTGGTCGCCAGTCATGCTGGCTGTTCCAGGGAAGCGGTGTTTGTAAAGGGCAGGGTACGCCTCCACCACCGCAGAGCGCCCTGACGGCACCGTGAAGCCATCAAATGGCCAGAAGTGAAGGTGGCTTCCCAGCTTTTCCCGCAGAAAGAGCAGCCACGGGAGGCCAGAGTGGGTGGACTTTGCAACCGAGCCCTGGCAGTCAAAGTGAAACACCGACTTGGCTCGGCAGCGCTGCTCGGTAAGGCGGCGCCACTTGGCGCTTCCCGTGCGTTGCGCGCCGTTGCCCACCGAGCCATCGCGAACGAAATCTACGTAAACATGCTGGCCATCGGTGGGCCAGTGCTGGTGAAAGTCGCGCAGAAACACATCCCAGTCTGGAACGATCTGGTGCACCTCGAAGTACCGGATGGGAAAAGAAAACCCATGGTCTATGCCCACAATGGTGGGTGTTGGCTCCAACAGTCTTTCCAGCAGCCAGTGGGCCACTTCCCGGCGTGTCCAGTATTTGCGTGGGCTCGGTGGCGGCAGTACTTCTGTGGCCTCGTCGTCTCGATTGGCCATGTAGACCCTAAGACCCTTGAGGCCGCTGCTTGGGGTTTGGGCGCCCGAGTAGTCGATGCCGATGTAACGCTCAAAGCTCGTCGCCATTTACGACGCCTCCATCGACATTTGCACGGGTTGATTGCTGGGCAGCTTGACCATGCTCGCCAGAAACAAAGGGTGGTTTACCCAGTAGTCGAGCCACGCCTTGAGCTTTGACAAAGGTTGTTCGGCGAACCATGCAGGGTCCACCGCCGCGAACTGCCGCACGAAAGGAAAAATTCCGAAATCGGTTGCGCAAGGGGTGCTGCCGCCGAGGAACGAGTGTTGAGCCAGTCGAGCCTCCAGGGGCTGAAGGAGCGCCTCCATGGCTTGAGCCCTGTGCGTTGCCTTCTGACTTTGGATTGACTCGGCTCCAATGGCGCCGAACCGCTCGGGATACTTGTACCGGTCCAGATGGAACTTGAATTCACCATCATTGCGACGCAGCAGTTCCTGGTTGTCAGGTGTTTCGGCCCTGGTCCACCAGTCCTGGGCTGTGGCAGGTGCGTTTGCTTGTGTCAACGCCCAAGCGACGATTTCCCAACTCTGCTCTATGACCTGGCCATCGGCCAGAACCAACACGGGCACGGTGCATTTGGGAGATGCGCTCAGCATGGCTGGAGGCTTGTCGCGCAGCACGATTTCGTGAGCGTCGAAAGCCACGCCAGCCAGCAGCAAGCCCATGCGGGCACGCATGGCGTAGGGGCAGCGGCGGTATGTGTAGAGGAGGGGGCGTGATAGCGCCATGTCAACGGTCCATCGGCTTCACGTCAGCTCACAACGGCAGGTGCTATCTCTTTGTTGCCCGGGTCATCAGGTAGTGCTGACGCACCATGTTGTTCTCAAAGTAACGCGCAACAAAGCCGTCGAGTTCCGCCCTGAAGGTGGCGAGCTTGGCTGGCTCATCTTTCAGCGCAGCGACCAGTTTCACCACCGGGCCAAGGGTTTCCTCAATGCCTTTGCGGTAGTGCTGTGGACTCAGTGCAGGAAACACCATGACTGAGCGATCGAACACGATGTCCGTGACGGCATCCCCGAGCCGCTGACGAATGATGTTGGGGTCGCCCCACTGCGGGGGCGCTGCCGCGCCTGGAGGTGGTGGAACGAACTTGCCGACCAGTGCAAACATCTGCCCCACGTAGTGTTCCGGTGGCCATGTGGAAAACGCAACAGTGCCGCCTGGCTTGAGTACACGCAGCATCTCGGCAATGGCGACGTCCGGCCTCGGTGCAAACATGTGACCGAACTGGCTGATCACCACATCGAAAGTCGAGTCCCCGTAGGGCAGCGCCTCAACATCCCCCTCCGTGAACTCAATCTCAACGCCAGCCAGGGTTGCATGCCGCCTGCCATGTTCGATCAATGCGGGAGAAAGATCCAGCGCACAGACCTTCGCCCCCAGGCGCGCAGCAGTCAGTGCCCCTACGCCAGTGCCGCAGCCGACATCCAGCACCAGCTGTTCCGGGCGTATGCGCGCGTGCTTGACGAGTTCCGCCGCAGTCGTCGTGGTAACGGATTCAAGCGGTGCAAAGAGCGACCAACCTTCTCGCTGGATGGCCTTGAGCTGGGCAAACGGATCGTTTGACACGGCGAACTCCTTCCAGTGCTGGCGATTGAGGAAACAATCGGATTGTTTACCTCTGGACACAGCTAGTCAATCAACGAAGTTTGCTCACCTGGCGCTCACTCCAGACTGGGCTGTTTGAGCACTCAATGACCGTGGCGGTGATGAATGTCCGGGAAATGCGGATGTGTGTGTGTGATTGCCACATGCCGGTGGAGATGAACATGTGGTTCCTGCCCGTTCCACGCGAAGTCGTGCTCGTGCCGATGATGTTCGTCGTGTGAGTGCGGGTGGCTGTGCTCGACGGGTTCGTGCGTGTGTTCATGTTCGTGGCGCTCCGTCAGATGCAACCAGACGCCGATGGCCATCAGCCCACACGCCGCCCAGAACTCGATACCGACAGGTTCGTCCAGCCACCACAGGGAAACAAATGCCCCCACAAACGGCGCGACCGAAAAATACGCCCCGGTGCGGGCCGTGCCCAGGCCACGCAGGGCCAGCACAAACAACACCAGGCTCACCCCATAACCCATCAGTCCCACCGCCATGGCCGCCAGTGAGACGGGAAATGCGGGCCAGGCGGCTCCCATCGCCAAGCCCAGTGTGACGTTCACCAGGCCCGCTACCAGCCCCTTGCTCCCGGCAATGAAGAGGGCGTCCGACGCAGACACCCTGCGTGTGAGGTTGTTGTCGATGGCCCAGCACAGGCAAGCCAGGACGACGAGCCATGGCCCCCAGCTCACGCCTGCTTCGGGCGCGCTGCCCGAGGGCCAGGAAAGGATGAAGCCCCCCGCCACGATAGCCAGCATGCCCATGACGATACGGCGATCGGCGTTTTCTTTGAACGCGACCCAGGCCAACACAGCGGTGAGCACGGCCTCCAGGTTCAACAGCAACGAAGCGGTCGATCCGCTTGTCTGCTGCAAGCCGAGCATCAACGCCACAGGGCCTAGCACACCACCAAAGCCGATGGCGCCAGCCAGCCAGCGCCATTCGCCTTGACGCAGCCCTGATGATTTCCAGCCCCTGTCTCTGGCACAGCGTGCGATCAACAGCCCGACACCGCTGCCCAGGTAGAGGAGGCCACCCAAAAGTACGGGAGAAACAGACCCCAGCAAGAGTTTGGCCAGAGGCGTGCTTGCACCAAACAGCACGGCCGCTCCCAAGGCAAACCAGACGCTGGTGTTCATAGGTACTTAGTGATCTGCCGGAACTCTTCCAGCGAAGCAGCCTGCTGTTCACCGGTTGGCTGGACCATGTCATGCAGGCAGTGGTCCAGGTGGTCTTGAATCAGCGTCTTTTTCGCTTGCGTGATGGCTTTTTCCACGGCCTGCAGCTGCTGTGCGACATCCAGGCAGGGCTTGCCTTGCTCCAGCATCTGGACAACGCTTGCCAGATGCCCGCCAGCACGCCGCAGGCGTTTGATGATCGCGGGATGGGTGTCGTGGGTATGCATCTGAACGTGAACAGTGGTTTTCTGTATCCTCCCCCCGAGGTTACAGTGAATCCGCTTTTTGCGGCAACTGGTGACCACACTCAAATGACACGAGCTTCGCGTTTCAACTTGCTCTTGCCGTCCCGGCTTGGTGACGTCACACGGCGCCAGCATGC
>CAMLOF010000274.1 GCA_946481585.1 uncultured Macromonas sp.
TGGACTACAAGGAACTGCCGCGCGACGTGAAGCCGGGCGACACGCTGCTGCTCAACGACGGGCTGATCGTGCTCAAGGTGCTGCGGGTGGAAGGCCCCGCCGTGCACACCGAGGTGGTGCTCGGTGGCGAACTGTCCAACAACAAAGGCATCAACAAGCAGGGCGGTGGCCTGACCGCGCCCGCGCTCACCGCCAAGGACATGGATGACATCAGGACCGCCATGGGCCTGCAGGCCGACTACGTGGCGGTGAGCTTCCCGAAGAACGCCACCGACATGGAGCTCGCCCGCCAACTCTGCAACGTGGCGGCACCGGCTGGGCACAAGCCGGGGTTGATTGCCAAGATCGAGCGCACCGAGGCCATTCCCGAGCTGGAGAACATTCTGCGCGCCAGCGACGGCATCATGGTGGCACGCGGCGACCTGGCGGTGGAAGTGGGCAACGCGGTGGTGCCCGCACTGCAAAAGCGCATGATCAAGCTGGCCCGCGAGATGGACAAGGTCGTCATCACCGCCACGCAGATGATGGAGAGCATGATCGTGAACCCGGTGCCGACGCGCGCGGAGGTGAGCGACGTGGCCAACGCCGTGCTGGACGGCACCGACGCCGTGATGCTGAGCGCCGAGACCGCCGCAGGCAAGTACCCGCTGCAGACAGTGCAGGAAATGGCCAAGATCTGCGAGGAAGCCGAGAAGGCCGACAGCTTCGAGCTGGAGTCGGACTTCATGGGCAAGACGTTCAACCGCATCGACCATTCGATCGCCATGGGCGCATTGTTCACGGCTTCGCACCTGGGGGCCAAGGCCATCGTGGCGCTGACCGATTCCGGTTCGACCGCGCTGTGGATGAGCCGCCACAAGGTGGACATCCCGATCTACGCGGTGACGTCGAAGCTGAGTTCGCAGCGCCGCATGACGCTGTACCGCAACGTGCGCCCGCTGTTGATGGACACCAGCGCCGACCGCGACACCGCGCTGCTGCAGGCTGAGAACCACCTGAAGGAACGCGGCATCATGCAGCCGGGTGACGTTTATGCCATTACCTGCGGCGAGCCGATGGGCACGCCGGGCGGCACCAACATGTTGAAGATCTGCCGCGCTGGCGGCTAAGAACCTCTGACCAGATCGCCGGTCAGAGCGACCTGACCGGCAGGTAGCGCAAGGCCAGCGCCTGGAAGGCGTCCAGCTGTGGGTCCAGGCCGGTTTCCTCGCGCAGAATGGCTGCCACCTGGGGCGCCATCGCCAGTGCATTTCGTGCATCCAGGAACAGGGCACGCCAGCGCCTTGCCAGCACGTCTTCCACGGTTACCGCATATTCGCTGCGCGCAGCGAAGCGCACCATGGCCTCCGTCATGCCCATGCCCAGTTCGCGGTCTGCCCCAGGGCAAGCCTGCACTTGTCCACGCTCGCTGCCGTAGAGGTGTTCACCCGGTGCCTGGTAGAGCGCGGCGTGCTGGTTTGGCCCGTCCGCACCAACCAACAGGTGATTTCGGCTGGCGCCACCTTCGCGCTCGGGCAGCATGCCTGCACGGAAGCAGGCATCCAGCACGTCCTCGGCCATGGCACGGTAGGTGGTCCATTTGCCGCCTGTGACGGTGACCAGCCCGTTGGCGTCGGCCACGATGGTGTGCTCGCGCGACAGTTTCTTGGTGGCACCTTGCCCGCCCGATGGCGCAGCCACCAGCGGACGCAGGCCGACCCAGACGCTGCGGATGTCCTCGCGCCGGACTGGGCGGCTCAGCACCTTACCTGCCTCGCCCAGAATGAAATCAAGCTCGGCCTCGAAGGGCTGGGGTTCACGCGGCAGGTCCTGGCGCGGCGTGTCGGTGGTGCCAAGAATGATGGAGCCCAACCAGGGCACGGCAAACAGCACGCGTCCGTCTTCGGTCTTGGGCACCAGCAGCGCGTGCCCACCCGGCATGAAAGAGCGGTCGACCACCACATGCACTCCCTGGCTGGGTGATACCAGACGCTCGGGCGGCACCTGGCCGCCGTGCCCCAGGGCCTGCTGGCGCACCTGGTCCACCCAGACGCCAGCGGCGTTGACCACGGCGCGAGCCTTGACCGTGGCCTGCGTTCCCTGCAGGCGGTCGGCCACCTGCAACTCGAACCGTGCGCCGCCTTCTGCCTTGCCATCGAGGGAACGCAAGTCACGCACCTCCGCGTGGTTGAGGGGCAGCCCACCTGCGCGCTCCACGGTGCGGGCCAGCGCCAGCGCCAGGCGGGCGTCGTCGAACTGGCCGTCCCAGTACATCACGCCGCCTTGCAGGCCTTCGCGGCGCACACCGGGCAGCGCGGCAACGGTTTCCCGGGCAGAAAGCCACTGCGTGTCACCCAGGCCTGCACGGCCAGCAAGCAAGTCGTAGAGCTTGAGGCCGATGCCGTAGAACGGCGTCTGCCACCAGCGGTAAGAAGGCATGACGAAGGGCAGAGGCTGCGCAAGATGCGGGGCGATGCGCAGCACCGTGGCGCGTTCCGCCAGCGCTTCGCGCACCAGGGCCACGTTGCCCTGGGCCAGGTAGCGCACGCCGCCATGCAACAGCTTGGTCGAACGTGAAGACGTGCCGCCGCCGAAGTCGTGCGACTCCAGCAGGACAACGGAGAATCCGCGCAGCGCAGCATCAAGTGCCACGCCGAGCCCGGTGGCACCGCCACCGATGACGGCAAGGTCGTAAACGGCTGTCCGGGCCAGCCTGGCCCACTGTTCTGCGCGTGTCATGTTCTTTTAGCCGTGGCCGCGAGGCCACGGCGGGTTCACTGGGCTGTGAAAGGCGTCCGTTCAGCGCACGCGGCCTGCACGCCAGGCGGCGAGCAGCTTCTCGTACTCGATGGTTTCACCCTTGGGTTTCTCGTTGGCCAGCTTGGCCCACGGCGCACCCTTGTCGCTCAGCCACTTCTTGGGGTCTTCCTTCTTGTTGAGCTTGGGCGCGCAACGGTCCATGCCTGCGCGCTCCAGGCGGCCCATGACCTGGTCCATCTGGTCAGCCAGGTTGTCCATGGCCTGCTGCGGGCTCTTCTCGCCGGTCACGGCCTGGGCCACGTTCTGCCACCACAGCTGGGCCAGCTTGGGGTAGTCGGGCACGTTGGTGCCGGTGGGCGTCCAGGCCACGCGGGCGGGGCTGCGGTAGAACTCCACCAGGCCGCCCAGCTTGGGCGCCAGGTCGGTCATGGCTTTGCTCTGGATGTCGGACTCGCGGATCGGGGTCAGGCCCACGATGGTCTTCTTCAGGCTGGTGGTCTTGGCCGTGACGAACTGCGCATACAGCCAGGCAGCCGCGGTGCGGTTGGCGTCATGGTCCTTGAAGAAGGTCCAGGAACCCACGTCCTGGTAACCGTTCTGCATGCCCTGCTTCCAGTACGGGCCGTTGGGGCCGGGCGCCATGCGCCACTTCGGCGTGCCGTCGGCGTTGACCACGGGCAGGCCCGGCTTGGTCATGTCGGCAGTGAAGGCGGTGTACCAGAAGATCTGCTGCGCGATCTGGCCCTGCGCGGGCACGGGGCCGGCTTCGCCGAAGGTCATGCCGGTGGCTTCCTTGGGCGCGTATTTCTTCATCCAGTCCACGTACTTGGTGAGCGCGTAGACGGCCGCTGGCGAGTTGGTGGCACCGCCACGCGAGACGGAGGCACCCACGGGGTTGCAACCATCGGGCGTGGAGCGGATACCCCACTCGTCCACTGGCTTGCCGTTGGGGATGCCCTTGTCGGCGGTACCGGCCATGGACAGCCACGCGTCGGTGAAGCGCCAGCCCAGCGACGGGTCCTTCTTGCCGTAGTCCATGTGACCGTAGATGGGCTTGCCGTCGATGGTCTTCACGTCGTTGCTGAAGAACTCGGCGATGTCCTCGTAGGCACTCCAGTTCAGCGGCACGCCCAGGTCGTAGCCGTACTTGGCCTTGAACTTGTCCT
>CAMLOF010000275.1 GCA_946481585.1 uncultured Macromonas sp.
GGGGCCTACATTCAGCGCGAAACCGGCGCCGACATGGTGATGTGGAAGGGTTCGTGCGTGGTGCACGACGAATTCAAGGCTTTCGAGTTGCAGGCTCTGTTGAAGGAGCACCCGGGTGCCAAGGTGCTGGTGCACCCCGAAAGCCCAGCCGACGTGGTTGCCATGGCAGACGCGGTGGGGTCCACCTCGGGCATTTTGAAGGCCGCGCAGGAGATGGACGCCAAGGAGTTCATCGTGGCGACCGACAACGGGATGATGCACAAGCTGCGCACCCTGAACCCCGGCAAGGTGTTCATCGAGGCGCCTACCGCTGGCAACAGCGCGACTTGCAAGAGCTGCGCGCATTGCCCCTGGATGGCGATGAACGGCCTGGAGGGTGTGGCACACGTGCTGGAAACCGGCGCCCATGAAATTTTCGTGGACCCGGACATCATCCCCCGTGCGCGCCAACCCATTAACCGCATGCTGGCCTTCACTGCCGCGCTCAAGGGCGGGCAGAACCCTGGTGCGCTGGTGCCCAATATTGGCGCGGCCTGAGCGCAGCGAGTGTTGACGCTGATTGATTTTGCGGCGCCGACGCCGCAGGCAGCGCCATGGCGCATGGCGTTTGGCACGCCCACTCGTGTGCTGGCAGCGCGTGAACCACACGAAGTGTTGCCCGTGCTGGAAGCCGTGCAGGCCGAGGCAGCGGCTGGCCGCTGGTGTGTGGGCTACCTGCGTTACGAGGCGGCGGCAGCGTTCGACCCGGCATTTGACGTTCGCACAGCAGATGGGCTGTTGGCCTGGTTTGGCGTGTACGACGAGCCCCAAGCGTGGCCCGTGCAAGACGAGACCTCGATGCCGGACGGTGACGCCGTGGCGGAATGGGGCGATGGGTTGGAGCGCGAAGCTTTCGACCAGACCTTGGAGCGCATCCACAGTGCCATTGCCGAGGGGCAGTTCTACCAGGTCAACTTTACCCATGCTTTGCAGGGCTTGCTGCGTCAAGGAACGCCGCTGGCGCTCTTCCACGCCTTGCGCCGGGCGCAGCCCGGGGGCTATGCCGCATACATCGACAGCGGTGCGGAGCAGGTGCTGTCCGTCTCCCCTGAGCTGTTTTTTGACTGGGACGGTCAACGCATCCTGACCCGGCCCATGAAAGGTACCGCCCCGCGTGGCACCACGCCTGAGCAGGACGAGGCGCAGGCTGACCGTTTGCGCCGTTCAGCCAAGGAGCGTGCCGAAAACGTGATGATCGTGGACCTGCTGCGCAACGACCTGTCACGCGTGGCCCAACCCCACACGGTGCGTGTGCCGCGTTTGTTCCACCTGGAGGCCCTGCCCAGCGTGTGGCAGATGACTTCGGACGTGGAAGCGCAGACCCGGCCCGATACGACGCTGGCCGAGGTGTTCACTGCGCTGTTCCCTTGCGGTTCGGTGACCGGCGCGCCCAAGGTGCAGGCCATGCGCATGATCCGCGAGTTGGAGGCTGGGCCGCGTGGCGTGTACTGCGGTGCCATTGGCGTTGTGCGGCCTGGAGGCGCTGCGCGGTTCAATGTGGCCATTCGAACCGTCGAGGCCAGCGGAACGGCACTGCGTTGCGGTATTGGCAGCGGCATCACCGCCGATGCCCAAGCCAGCGGAGAGTGGCAGGAATGGCGCCACAAACGGGCCTTCTTGGACAGGGCAAGCCAACCTTTCGAACTGCTTGAAACGCTGGCCTTGCAAGACGGTATTGTGCGCAACGAAGGAGCGCACCTGGCCCGCATGGCGCGGGCGGCGGCGCATTTCAGTTTTCCCTGGGACGAAGCACGGGTGGCCGAGGTCATCAGCGCTCAGGCCCGCGAGCACCCTGTAGGACTGTGGCGCATGCGCGTGCTGCTGGATGCGCACGGGCAGGCGAGGGCACAAGCCTTTGCCATGGCGGCCACCGCCGAGCCCGTGCGCCTGCGCGTGGCCACGCGGCCCTTCGAGGCTGCCGACAGCGAATTCGTGCGTTACAAGACCACGCGCAGGGCGCACTACGAAGCCTTTGAACCCGATGAGCCGGGGGTGTTCGACACCCTGCTGTGGAACCGCCACGGCGAATTGACCGAATGCACAAGGGGCAACATCGCGCTGTGCCTTGACGGGCAGTGGTGGACGCCCCCTCTGGCGAGCGGCTTGCTCGGCGGCATCGGCCGCGAGCTTGCCCTTCAGGAGGGGCGGCTGCAGGAAAAAGTGCTGCGCGTGGACGATCTGGGCCGGGCCAGCGCCATCGCCTTCATCAACAGCCTGCGTGGGTGGTTGGACGTCGCGCTGGTTTGACGCGGCGTCACACGGATTTCTTCTCTGGCTGCGCCTTCAGCGCTTCGTGGGCGATCTGCCCTTCGGCCACGTTGAGGCCGTTGCGCAGATGCGGGTCGTCTTGCAGGGCCTGTTGCCATCCCTTGTCTGCCAGAGCCAGGACGAAGGGCAGGGTGGCGTTGTTCAAGGCGTAGGTGGACGTTTGTGCGACGTTGCCCGGCATGTTGGTGACGCAGTAATGCACCACGCCGTCCACCACGAAAGTGGGGGCCAGGTGGGTGGTGGGCCGCGACGTTGCGAAACACCCGCCCTGGTCGATGGCCACATCCACCACCACAGAGCCGGCCTTCATGTGGCTGACCTGCTGGCGTGACACCAGCCGCGGTGCCTTGGCGCCGGGCACCAGCACGGCGCCCACCACAAGGTCTGCGTCCAGCACGGCGTCTTCCACGTTCTGTGCGCTGGCCGCCAGGGTGCTGATGCGGTTGCCGTACAGGGCGTCCAGTTCGCGCAGCCGCTCCAGCCCCCGGTTGAGCACGGTGACGCGTGCACCCAGGCCCGTGGCCATGCGAACGGCACTGGCGCCTACCGAACCTGCCCCCAGCACCACCACGTGAGCCGGTGCTACGCCGGGCACGCCACCCAGCAGCACGCCCATGCCGCCTTGGGATTTTTCCAAATAGTGAGCACCCACTTGCACTGCCATGCGGCCAGCCACCTCGCTCATGGGGGCCAGCAGCGGCAGCGTGCCGCCGGGGCCAGTGACCGTTTCGTAGGCAATGCCAACGACCCGGCTGTGCAGCAGCGCGGCGGTGAGCTTCGGGTCGGGTGCCAAATGCAGGTAGGTGAACAGCACCTGGCCCGCGCGCAACAAGGGGAATTCGCTGGGCTGGGGTTCCTTGACCTTGACGATCAGGTCGGCCTGGGCGAACACGCTGGCAGCGTCTGGCGCCAGCGCCGCCCCTGCGGCCTGGTAGGCATCGTCACCCAGGCCAATGGCGGTGCCCGCACCACTCTGCACCAGCACCTGGTGGCCGCGCGAGGTGAGTTCGCGCACGCTGGCGGGTGTCAGCCCGACGCGGTACTCATGGTTTTTGATTTCCTTGGGAACGCCGATGCGCATGGTCTGCCTCCTGGCCGTCGGGCGGCGCGGGCAGCATGGCATGGGGCGCATCCCCGGTCAAGCCCGGGGATGTTCGCCTGGCAGGCTCAGGCTTGCTGCGTGGGTACGTGGTGCCGCAGTTCGGTCTGGCGGTTGTTGGCATCCACGAACACCAGCTGTGGCTGGTGGTTCTTCACGTGGTCTTCATGCACCTGTGCAAAGGCCGCGATGATGAGCAGATCGCCCACCGCCGCGCGGCGCGCTGCCGAGCCGTTGACGGAGATCATGCCTGTGCCTCGTTCGCCCTTGATGGCGTAGGTGACGAAGCGCTCGCCGTTGTCGATGTTCCAGATGTGGATTTGTTCGTTTTCGCAGATGTTGGCGGCGTCGAGCAGGTCTTCGTCGATGGCGCAGGAGCCTTCATAGTGCAATTCGCACTGGGTAACGGCGACGCGGTGGATCTTGGATTTGAGCAGGGTGCGGAACATGGACTTCTCCTGGGGAGGGCGCGAATGGGGACGGATTGTGACAGATGGC
>CAMLOF010000276.1 GCA_946481585.1 uncultured Macromonas sp.
CTGGTGGACAACGCCTTGCGCCACACCCCGGCGGGCACACAGATCGAGGTGCGCGTTGCGCGGGGTGAGGGCGGTGCGGTGGAGCTGTCCGTCAGCGACGACGGTACCCGCCACGGCCCGCAGAGCAGCGCCCGCCCCGGCATGGGCGTGGGCCTGACGCTGGTGCAACGCATTGCCGACGCGCACGGCATCCAGTTGCGCCAGGGCCAGGGCACGCCGCCCTTCACCACCCGCTACGCCCTGGTCTGGCCAGCAACCCCGGCGCAGCGTTAATCCTGCGATAAGGCTGGCCCAGAAGAATCGCGGCAGTTCGCTGCCCATTCTTCACACATGCCCACTGTTTCCACCGCGCCAGCCGCCGCCCGCAACCCTTGGCACCCCACCGCCTTGCTGGGTGTGCTCGCCCTTTGGCTGGCCACTTTGGGCAACCTGCCGCTGTGGATGACGCTGTGGGCCTTGCCCGAAAGCCATGGTTGGCGCACTGTGTTGACCTTCTTTGCCTGGGCACTCGTGCTGATGGGGGTCACACTCACGTTTTTGTCGCTGTGGGTGTGGCCGCGCTGGCTCAAGCCTGCGGGGCTGGTGTTGCTGCTCACCGCAGCGGGTGCCAGCTACTTCATGCGCACCTACGGCGTGGTGATCGACCCCACCATGCTGGCCAACGCGCTCAACACCGACGCCCGTGAGGTGCGCGACCTGCTAAGCGGCACCATGGCCGTGGCCCTGCTGGCGGGCGTGGTGCTGCCGGGCTGGTGGTGGTGGCGCCAACCGGTGCGTGCGGTGCCGCTGCGCCGTTTGCTGCCTCGCCAACTGGGTGTGGGTGTGCTGGCCTTGCTGGTGGCGGTCTTGCTGTTGTGGCTGTCCTTTCAGGACTTGGCTTCCCTCATGCGCAACCAGAAGCCGGTGCGCTACATGATCAATCCCTTCAACACGGTCTATGCCGTCACGCGCAACGCCGTGGGCCGCGCGGCGCATGCGCAGCAGCCCCTGCAGCCCTTGGGTGAAGACGCCACGCTCCCCGCCGCCGCAGCGGACACTGCCGACAACGCCCCCCTCATCGTGCTGGTGGTGGGTGAAACCGCCCGTGCCGCCAATTTCGGCCTGGGCGGCTATGCGCGCGACACCACCCCCCGCCTGGCCCGCTTGCGCGACGAAGGTGAACTGGCCTATTTCTCCAACGTCAGCTCGTGCGGCACCAACACGCAGACTTCGGTGCCCTGCATCTTCTCAGGCCAGGGCCGTGCCCGGTACGACGCCGACACCCGCCAGGAAAACCTGCTCGACGTGCTGCAACGCGCAGGCTTGGCCGTGCTCTGGCTGGACAACCAGTCTGGCTGCAAGGGCGTGTGCGACCGGGTACCCCATGCCGAAACGCGCACGCTCAACGTGCCCGGCTTGTGTGAAGACGGCGAGTGCTTTGACGAAGTGATGCTGCGCGAACTGCCCGGCCAGCTCGAAAAGCTCGACCCCGCACGGCGTGCGCGTGGCACCGTCGTCGTGCTGCACCAGATGGGCAGCCACGGCCCGGCCTATTACAAGCGCACCCCGGCCAACTTCAAGCCTTTCGGGCCTGAATGCACCAGCTCCACTCTGCAGGAATGCCCCCCGCAGCAGATTGTTGACGCCTACGACAACACCATTCGCTACACCGACCACTTCCTGGCCGAAACCATCGCCTGGCTGCGCGAACAAAAGCGCCCCACCGCGCTGTATTACGTGTCCGATCACGGCGAGTCGCTTGGCGAAAAAGGCCTGTACCTGCACGGCATGCCCTACAGCATGGCCCCCCAGGAGCAAACCCACGTGCCCATGGTGATGTGGTTCTCGCCCGCATGGCAGAGCCGCCACGGCCCCACGCTCAAATGCGCGAATGCTGCCGCCAAACAGCCCTGGTCGCACGACAACCTCTTCCACACCGTGCTGGGCATGGCAGGCGTGCGCACGGCGGTGCACGACGCCGCGCAAGACCTGCTGTCCACCTGCTCGCCAGGGCAGGGCAAGCAGCTCTGAGTCCTGTCACCCAGGCGGCACAGACCCAGGAAAACCCTGTTGCGGGCGGGGCCCCAGGCGCATAAGGTTCGATTGATATTTGTCAATCCAGCCTCGGAAAGCACGCCATGCCCCTGGAACTCTATGTCATCGGTATCGCCGGTCTGGCCGTCTTCGGTGCGTTCCTGTACCGTCAGGTCGGTCTGCAAGGCCCGCTGCAGCCGGAACAGGCCGTGCGCAGCGAATCTGCGCATTCCCAACGTTCCTGACCCATCCTTTCCGCCTGGGGTGCCCCCAGCGCCAGCGCATGAGCGTTGACGCCACGGCGGTCATTAGCGCAGTCGGGTCGCGCCTTGTGGCACATTCGCCGCATGTCCATTCACAGCGCGCCCATGAACAGACTGCAAGCCGAACAGCGTCGGCTGTTTCTTCTTCCTGATCCCATCAATGACCTGACCAGCCCCGACGGCTTGGTGCGTGCCTTGGTGCTGGAGCTGGTCCAGCCCGCCGAATGGGGCACACTGACCGCCCTGTGGCAAGGCGTGCAGGGTGATCTGGGCTTGCCCGCACCGGCCATTGCCGTGTCTGGGGTGGACGGCTACCAACTTTGGTTTTCCCTGCTGGAACCTGTGCCGCTGGCTGATGCACACGCCTTCCTCGAAGGCCTGCGCCAGCGCTACCTGGCAGATGTGCCCGCGCGGCGCGTGCGGATTCTGCCGCTGGCGCCGCAAGCGGGCGCCAGCCCGGTGCACGCCCGGCTGGTGCCCGCCGAACAAGAGGTTTCGGGCCACTGGTCCGCCTTCGTGGCGCCGGAGCTGCTCACCATGTTTGCCGACGACGCGTGGCTGGACTTCACCCCCAACGCCGAAGCGCAGGCCGACCTGCTGTCGCGCGTGCAGTGCATCAAGCCGGGTGATTTTCAGCGCGTGCTGGCCGAACTGGCACCCACTCTTGTTCCAGCCCTTGCGCCAGCCGCAGCACCGACGCCTGCCAGCGCCGCACCCAGCCCACGCACGCCCGAGCAAGACCCCAGGCGCTTTCTGCTCGCGGTCATGAACGATGAATCGGTGGAACTGCGCTGGCGGATCGAGGCGGCCAAGGCGTTGTTGGGGTGAGTGGGCTTCAAATTACGATGCCGAGCCGCCACGCAGCCACCAGATCAGGCTCGGCGAAAGTGCGAGTAAAACCAGTCCGATGGAAAGGTAGTTGCCCGTTCGCGGATCAAAATCTTCCCAAATGCGCGACCACTTGAGACGCATGACCAGCCTGCCGATTGCCACATCGAACACGGCCATGAACCCGGAAAGGCTCAGCCCCAAGAGCAGGTGTTCGCCGATTCCTGTTGCCCCGATGCTCGGGACGAAGAAATAGCAAAGTCCGAAAGCGAGCAAGGTTCCGCTGACCACACTGAGTTTGATTGCCAGCGCTTTGCCAACCACGGGTGCAAGAAGAATGGTTCGAGCGATTCCGTGGAGCGTTTCGGCACTTGCCAGCAGTATGCAAAGCGATGCCAAGCGGAGGAAATCGATGGACTCCATGGTGCTGAGCCTACAGACAAAAAAAATCCCGACCCTAAAGGGGCCGGGATGGAAGCCTTTTTGCTGTCACACACAAAGGCACCCGCTCAGGGAGGAAAAGCGGGGAGCTGTCAAAGACAGCCCAGTGAAAGTATAGATGAGTCGGCATAAAAAACAAGATATTTGACCAAAAAAATCTTTAATTGATATTAATGGAAATTTCTTTGGATCAAGCATCACGGCCAGTGATCAAGTACCGCAACGCCCCAGCTGGCCAGACGGCTGCGCAGCCGCAACACAGCACGGTCCTTGCTCAGCAGGATGGCTCGTTGTTGCACGGCCAGATCAATGAACACCTGGTCGTC
>CAMLOF010000277.1 GCA_946481585.1 uncultured Macromonas sp.
GACCTGTCGGGCGGGCAGCAGCAGCAACTGGCCATTGCCCGCGCGCTGGCGCCGTGCCCGAAGTTGCTGGTGCTGGACGAACCCACCGAGGGCATCCAGCCAAACATCATCAAGGACATTGGCCGGGTGCTGAAGAAGCTGGCCCGCGAGGGCCTGAACGGTGAGCCCATGGCCATTGTGCTGGTGGAGCAGTACTACGACTTTGCCGAGGAACTGGCCGACAGCTACCTGGTGATGGAGCGCGGCGAAGTGGTGGCCAGCGGGCCGGGGGCGGAGATGGCGGCCAAGGGCATACGGCAGCTGGTGGCGATTTGAGCTGGCCGGGCCGCGAGCGTGGCCCGATGTGTCAAACTCCCGCGCCATGGACAAAGCAGCGTGGGCCCGGGAGGCATTGACGGTATTCGACCAGGTGGTGCAGGCGGGCAGCGGCCTGCGCCCGCGCGCGGGCCAGCGCCTGATGGCCGAACAGGTGGCCTGCACCTTCGCCGAGGCCGACCTGGGCAAGCCCCCCGAGGACGAGGACGGCCCCATTGAGGCCCTGGAGCCTGCGCGTTCGATTGCCGTCATCCAGGCCGGTACGGGCGTGGGCAAGTCCCTGGCCTACAGCGTGCCCGCCATCGTGCTGGCGCTGGCGCGCAACACGCGTGTGATGATCTCCACCGCCACCGTGGCACTACAGGAGCAACTGGTCCACAAAGACCTGCCCGCGCTGGCCAAGAGCCTGCCGCAGCCCTTCCGCTTTGCCCTGGCCAAGGGGCGCGGACGCTACGTCTGCAAGCTCAAGCTGGACCGTTGGGCCAGCGGCGCCGACGATGACGAATGGGCCGTGGATGACGACCTGTTTGCCGAGGAGGCCGCCGCCGCGCGCCGCTGGAGCGGAGGTGGCGCTGCACGCAGCCTGAGTGCAGAACAAGAACTGGCCGAGCGCACCACCTGGTACGCAGGCCTGGCGCACGACTTGGAAAAAGGCCGCTGGGACGGCGACCGCGACACCCTGGCACAGCCGCCCGAGGCCGCCTGGTGGGCTGCGGTGGCTGCCGAGTCCAGCTCTTGCACCGCGCGCCACTGCCCGGCGTACAACCAGTGCAGCTACTACGAGCAGCGCAAGGCGTTGGTGGGTGCGCAGGTCATCGTCGTCAATCACGACCTGCTGCTGTCGTCCCTGGGCTCGCGCCTGCTGCCCGAGCTGGACAACTGCCTGCTGGTGCTGGACGAGGCGCACCACCTGCCCGCCACCGCGCTGGAGCAGTTTGCCAGCAGCATGGACCTGAGCCGCCTGAAATGGATAGACCGCCTGACCACACAGGCCATGCGCACGGGCGGTCTGCTGGCGGTGGAGGAGGTGGCTGACATACCCAAGTGTTCGGCGCTGGTGCGCCAGCACCTGCAAGACGTGGCGCGGCTGCTCATGCACCACTACGGCAGTGCCTTGCGTGGGGAAGATGCCCCCGCGCGCCAGCGCGGTGGCTGGGGGCAGGGTTCCGGAGGCGTGTCGGGGCGCGTGCGAGCCCCGCGTGGTCAACTGCCTGCCGATCTCATTGAACCGCTGGCCCAGCTGGCGCACCAGTCACAGGTGTTCCTGGACGCGCTGCGCGCCATCAGCAAGGCATTGCGCACCGAAATCCGCGACCAGCCCGACGAGGCCCGGCGCCTCTCGCAGCTCTACGCCCAGCTGGGTACCCTGGCGCCCCGGCTGGAGGCCGTGTACGCCACCACCCAACTGCTGCTGCAGGACCCGGCAGATGGCGGCGCCCCCGTGGCCAAGTGGTTCACGCTGGACACGGTGGGCGAATTCGTGGTGCTGCAGGCGCACGCCAGCCCCACCTTGCCCGGCGCCACGTTGCGCCACCACCTGTGGGCGGCGGCGCGCGGCGCGGTGCTCACCTCTGCCACGCTCACCAGTTGCGGGCATTTCGACTTTTTCCTGAAAGAGGTGGGCTTGCATGGCGACCCCGCCGCCGTGGCCATGGAAGTGCCCAGCCCCTTCGACTTTGCTGCCCAAGGGCGGCTGGTGCTGGCGGGCACGCGGGCCGACCCCAAGGATGCCGCCGCCTTTACCAGCGAGATGATCGAAGCCCTGCTGCGCGACCTGCGCGAGGTGAAGCACGGTGCGCTGGTGTTGTTTACGTCGCGCGCGCAATTGCGTGCCGCCGAAGACGCGTTGACCGACGACCTGCGCGACCGCGTGCTGGTGCAGACCGCCATGCCGCGTGGGCAGTTGCTGACACGCCACCGCGAACGGGTGGCTGCCGGTCAACCTTCCATCATCTTCGGCATGCAGTCCTTCGGCGAAGGGCTGGACCTGCCCGGCCAGCTCTGCGAAGACCTGTTTATTACCAAGTTGCCCTTCATGCCGCCCGACGACCCTGTGGGCGAGGCCCGAGCCGAATGGCTGCGTGCCATGGGGCGGGACCCTTTCATGGAACTGGTGGTGCCTGCTACGGCCATCCGCCTGGCGCAGTGGGTGGGTCGCGCCATCCGCACCGAGGAAGACGAGGCACACGTCACATGCTACGACCGCCGTCTGACGCAGACCAGCTACGGCCAGCGTCTGTTGCAAGGGCTGCCGCCATTCACGCGCGTGGTGCCTGGTCAGCCACCCATCTGATATTTCTGGCGGCAATCCAATTCATGTGGCCAAGTCTTTGCCTTCTTGCACGACAAAATGCATCCTAAAGTATTCAATACACTGCGCTTCCGGTAACGGCGGGCTGTGGAAGTACCCCTGGAAAATGTCGCATCCCAAGTCGGCCAGCCGCACGCGCTGTTCCTGCGTTTCCACATACTCAGCAACCACATCCACCTTTTGAGATCGTCCAAGAGAAGCAATGGTGCGAATGATCTCGGCATTGGTGTTGTTGGTCAGGACATCGCGGGTCAGTGATCCATCCACCTTGATGGAATGCACATGGAAGCGGCGCAAGTACAGCAGCGACGAGTACCCCATGCCGAAATCATCCATGGCGAGTCGAACTCCCATGTCGGCCAGTTCCTGCAAGGTCTGCTCCACCGCCTGAGTGTTTGGAATGGCAGTTGATTCGGTGATCTCCAGTTCAATCTCCGAAGCCTCCAACCCATGTTGGCGCAGCAGCTTGTCCAGCTTGCTGGTCAGCGTACGGCCTTCCAGTTGCAATGGCGACAGATTGATTGCCATCGTCAAATGCCTGTAGCCTATTTCGTTCCAGCGTGCTTTGCTGGCGCAGGCCTGCTTCAATATCCACATTCCCAGCGTGTGGATGGTCTGATCATTCTCGGCCAGTGCTATCACCACCATCGGTGGAATTGGGCCATGAATCTCGTGTGTCCACCGCACCAAGGCCTCAACGCCTAACACCCGTCCAGAGATGTCATGCTTGGGCTGAAAGGCAAGCCACAATGCACCGTCGTCTGCATTCAAAGCCCTGTGCAGATCGGACAACAGCCCTCTCGCTATGAATCCTGTCTGATCATGATGAATCAGGAATTTGCCGGACTTCTGAATGCTTTCAGAAATGGTGTTGAGCGCATTGGCGACCTCTTGGACTTCGTTTGCCTTGCGGGCCGCCTCGGCTGAGCGCACGAATGGCCGGTAGATCATGACGCCTACAGCGATCTGTGCGCATTGCAATGCGGCACCTCGCCACGAGTCGGTGAGTAGCCAGCCTGACACCACCGGTGGTGTCGTCCAAGGCAGATTCACTGGCAAGAAGGTCACCCACCCCAGCTCTGCAGCGGAAAGTGCGGTCAGTATGAATAGCAAAGGCACGCCAATGAATGGCAACAGATAGCGGACATTCAAAACGATCGGCAGACCGTAAAGTATGGCCTCATTGATATTGAGAAGTGCCGGGAAGATAGACCATTTGGC
>CAMLOF010000278.1 GCA_946481585.1 uncultured Macromonas sp.
CAAGGCGTGTGTGCCCAGGGGCTGGCGCGCCTGACGAGGTGCCGAGAAGCGCAGAGGCCGTGGCCAGCGCGCTTTAGCGCGCTTCGTAACTGACTTGCGGCGGCTGTTTGAACGGAGCGCTGCAAGCGCGCAGTGAGTTCCGCCGCGTGGCCACGGCATCGAGCATCGCAGGGAAGCCGGTGCACAGCACCGGCCGCCTCGTTGAAGCGCCAGCCCCTGGGCGCACACGCCTTGAGCCGCCAACACCCTTGGCCACCCAAGCCCAGTGGCGCAAAGCCATCACACCGTCCGCAGCGCTTCCCTCAATGCCCGCCCCACCTCAGGCCGCTCGGCAAACGGGTCCGGCGGGTTGTGCTGCCCCACAATCGCCTCCATCCGCGTCTGCACATTCCCCAGCGCACCCGGGTGGCTGTAGATATAGAACCGGTCCTCGGCCATCGCGTCAAACACCCGCTGAGCTACCTCGGCCGAAGTCACCTTGCCGCTGCTCACCGCCTTCCCCAACGTCGCCCGCCCCACCATCTGGCTACGCGTCAGTTTCTCGTCGGCCATGCCCTGCGGGCGGTTGCGCTCGCTGTGGGCAATGCCCGTGGGCACAAAGTACGGGCACAACACGCTGGCACTCACCTGGTCGCTCACCAGCCGCAAGTCCTGGTACAGCGTCTCGGTCAACGCCACCACCGCGTGCTTGCTCACGTTGTAAACGCCCATGTTCGGGGGCGTCAACAGGCCCGCCATGCTCGCCGTGTTCACAATGTGCCCCCGGTAGGCCGGGTCGGCCTCTGCAGCGGCCAGCATCATTGGCGTGAAAAGCCGCACACCGTGAATCACGCCCCACAGGTTCACCCCCAGCACCCAGTTCCAGTCGGCCAGGGTGTTTTCCCACACCAGCCCGCCCGAACCCACGCCCGCGTTGTTGAACACGAAGTGCGGTGCGCCAAGACGCTGCTGCACGGCGTTGGCCAGAGCCTCCATCGCCTCG
The DNA here is from genome assembly GCA_946481585.1 of uncultured Macromonas sp. Next base: position 983 of record CAMLOF010000278.1, read on the forward strand.
GCGCTGGACACGTCCACACGCTGGGCCAGCACCTGCGCGCCCGCCGCCTCCAACTCCAGCCTTGCGGCGTCCAATGCGTCCTGTTGCACGTCCACCAGCACCAGGTTCATTCCACCCCGTGCAGCTATGCGCGCGACCTCCAGCCCGAAGCCGGAGCCCGCACCCGTGATCACCGCCGTTTTGCCCTGCAAGCTTTCAAGCATCTTGTCTCCTCTTTTTCTGCGTGAACACAAACCAAGACCCACACCAACCCTTGGCTGGGCATGGGGTCGGCCATGTATCGCGTCAGACCAGCTTGACCAGCTGCTTGCCGAAGTTCTTGCCCTTGAGCAACCCCAGGAAGGCCTCTGGCGCGGACTCGATGCCTTGCGCCACCGTCTCGCGCGGGCGGAACTTGCCGCTGCCCACCAGCGTGCCCAGCTCGGTCAAGGCCTCGGGCCACACCTCCATGTGCTCGCTCACGATGAAGCCTTCGATCTTCATGCGGTTGACGAGGATGAGCGCCGGGTTGAGCATGGGCAGCGGCTGGCCGTCGTAGCCAGCAATCATTCCGCACATGGCCACGCGGGCAAAGGCGTTGCAGCGCAGCAGCACGGCATCCAGCACCATGCCACCCACGTTCTCGAAGTAGCCGTCAATGCCATTGGGGCATGCCACCTTCAGTGCCTTGGCCAGCGACAGGTAGTCCTTGTGCTCGCGGTAGTCGATGCAGTCGTCAAAGCCCAGCTCTTCCTTCACGTAGGCGCACTTGTCTGGTCCGCCCGCAATGCCCACCACGCGGCAGCCGCGTGCCTTGGCCAGCGCGCCAAAGGCGCTGCCCACCGCACCGCTGGCGGCACTCACCACCATGGTCTCGCCTGCCTTGGGGTTGATGATCTTCACCAGCCCGTACCAGGCCGTTACGCCCGGCATACCCACCGCACCCAGGTAGTGGTTGATGGGCACATGCGTGGTGTCCACCTTGCGCAGCGCGCCCGGCTGATTGGCGTCCACCACGCTGTACTGCTGCCAGCCGCCCATGCCCACCACTTTGTCGCCAGCGGCAAACTTGGGGTGGCGGCTTTCCACCACCTCGCCCACCGTGCCGCCGATCATCACCTCGCCCAGCGGCTGGGGCTGCGCGTAGCTGCGGCTGTCGTTCATGCGGCCGCGCATGTACGGGTCCAGGCTCAGGTAGTGGTGGCGCACCAGCACCTGCCCGTCCTGCAGGGCAGGCGTTTCGGTGGTGACGATCTTGAAGTTGCCGACGGTGGCCTCGCCTTGCGGGCGGTTGTCGAGCAGAACCTGGATGTTGCTGGGCATGAAAATCTCCTGAAGAAAAGACCCGCCAATTGCAGGCGTCAATCGGTTCGTATGGTGTTAAGTGCCTGGGTGGACCGGGCGCCCACCGGCAGACGCGGCACGTACTTGAACGTGCCCGTGGCGTGGCAGCAGAGCTTGCCTGCCGCGTCGAAGATGCTGCCTTCGGTGAAAGCCATGGTGGCGGTGCGGTGCAGCAGCTTGCCGCGCGCCACCAGCGCCCCTTGCGCCGCGCGCATGAAGCTGGTCTTCATCTCGATGGTCACCGCCCCCATGTCCTGTTGCACGCTGCGCGCGGCGTGGGCCATCACCACGTCCAGCAGGGTCATGCTCGCGCCGCCGTGCACCACGTTGAACGAATTCAGGTGCTCGGGCGCAGGGTCGTAGTGCAACTCGGCCTCGCCGCCCTCCCAGCGTTCGAGCCTGAAGCCAAGGTGATCGACAAAAGGAATGCGTACCTGAAAATCCATTCAACCTCCGGTGATGATGCTGACACCGCCATCCACCGCCAACCACTGGCCGGTGATGTGCTTGCCTGCATCGGAAGCGTACAGCAGCGTCAGGCCCTTGAGGTCCTCGTCGTCACCCAGGCGACCGAGCGGCGCACCAGCGGCCAGCCGCTCCTCACCCATGGCCTCCAGCGTGCCGCGCGTCATCTTGCTGGGGAAGAAGCCCGGGCAGATGGCATTGACGCGGATGCCGTAAGCACCCCACTCCGCCGCCAGTGCCCGCGTGAAGTTGATGACCGCGCCCTTGGAGGTGTTGTAGGCGATGGTCTTCATGCCCTTGGGGTTGCCGCCCAGGCCCGCGATGGACGCCACGTTGATGATGCTGCCGCGCTGGCGCCCGATCATGCTGTGCTTGGCCAGGTACTGGCTCAAGATGAAGTAGCCCCGCACGTTGAGGTTCATCACCTTGTCCCAGGCCTCCAGCGGGTGGTCCTCGGCCGGTGCGCCCCAGGCCGCGCCCGCGTTGTTGACGAGGATGTCCACGTCGCCCATGCGCTCCAGCGTTTCGGCGCCCAGGCGGTGTATGTCGGTCTCCTGCGCACAGTCGGCGGCAATCCAGCGGGCGTCAATGCCCGCGTCCTGCAGCTCCTGCATTGCCGCCTCCAGCTCATCCGCCTTACGGGCGCTCAGCATCACGCGGGCGCCAGCCTCACCCAGCGCGTGAGCCATCTGCAGCCCCAGCCCGCGCGAGCCGCCGGTGACGAGCGCCGTCTTGCCCTTCAGGTCGAACAGTTGTTGGATGGTGCGAGTCATGTCTTGTCTCCGTGTGTGTTCAAAACGCCTCTTCGGGCAGCGCGGCGCAGGTCTGGTCGCGGCTGGCCACCACCTGCAACCAGGCGCCCGTCTTGGGCAGTTCGTAATGGAAGAAGAAGCGGCAGGCGGCCAGCCGCCCGGTACGCGCCGCGTTGTCGGGCGAACGGTGCGCCGTCAAGGCTACGTCCAGCCAGATCCACGCCAGCACCGTGTGCCCGAACGCCTGCATGTAGGGCACGGCGTTGGCCAGCGCCGCTTGAGGGTCGCCCGTGGCCCATGCCGCCTGGGTGGCTGCGCCCAC
>CAMLOF010000279.1 GCA_946481585.1 uncultured Macromonas sp.
TCGTTCAAGCGGTATTGCACGGCAAACTTGATCTCGACGATGTTCTCGTCTTCCGTCAGCATGGCCGATTCGCGCAAGCCGGTAGCGCGCACAATCGCGTCGCGCCCAACGTCAACCGAGCGGATCTGCGTGACAAACACCGATTCGTGGCGCTGGATGGGATAAGGCAGCCGCCAGTTGAAGCCCGCACCCACCGTGCTGTGGTACTTGCCAAACTGGGTGATCACGGCTTGCTGACCTTCCTGAACGATGAAGAAACCCGTACCAAGCCAGATCAGCAACGCAACGCCAGCGATGAGCCCTGCACCAATTCCGGTGCTTTTCGGATCAGGCTTGTAACTCGGAGGCTGAGAGCCGCCCTGCCCTCCACGCCCACCTTTACCGCCACCCAGAATACCTCCGAGTTTGCGGTTGAAATCACGCCACAGTTCGTCCAGATCCGGAGGCCCCTGGTTGGGGCCCTGCCCTTGAGGACGCTGACGCGGCGGCTCATCGCCACGCCGGTCATCATCGCTCTGCGATCCACGCGACCCCTGTGAGGAACCCTCATCGTCACGCCCCCAGCGGGGGTCGTTCAGGTTGAACATGCCCCTCACGCGACTCCAGCGGGGCGGGCGAAGGTTCAGCAGATTCAAATTCATGAGCAATGATCAATGTAAGGATGCAGGAGCCTATTGTGCCGAATCGGCAGGCGCCTGCGTTTCTGAAGGTGACTCGTCTGCAACAAGGCTGGCAACACGCCTGGCCAGCAAGTGCCGAAGCCCGTCCAAACCCTGCCCGGTACGGGCGCTCAGGAAGATACGAGGAACACTCTGCCCCTCAAGTTCCATGCAGTCTTCCATGTCCCTGGGCAATTGGGCATCCGGCAGCGCATCGAGCTTGTTGAAAACCAGAATTTGAGGCACGTCAGCAGCCCCGATTTCGCGCAACACCCGCTGGACTTCCTGAATTTGCTCCGGGTGCGCCGGGTTCGACGCATCGACCACATGCAGCAACAGGTCGGCGTCGCGTGCTTCTTGCAACGTCGCGGCGAAGGCGTCCACCAGGGTGTGGGGCAAGTCGCGGATAAAACCCACCGTGTCTGAGAGCGACACGCTACGACCGACCTCTCCCAGATACATCTGACGGGTCGTGGTGTCCAGCGTGGCGAAGAGTTGATCAGCCGCGTAGGCCCTCGCCTTCACCAGGGCGTTGAACAGCGATGATTTACCCGCGTTGGTGTAACCCACCAGGGATATGGTGAACGCCCCCCTGCGCTCGCGCTGGCGCCGCTGCGTATTCCGCTGGCGCTTGACCTTGTCCAGACGCTCGCGCGTGCGCTTGATGGCATCACCAATCATCCGACGGTCCAGCTCTATCTGAGTTTCGCCCGGGCCGCCGCGCATGCCGATACCGCCGCTCTGCCGCTCCAGGTGAGACCAACGCCGTACCAAGCGGGTGGACAGATACTGGAGCCGGGCAAGTTCAACCTGCAGCTTGCCTTCGTGGCTTCGTGCGCGTTGCGCAAAAATCTCCAGAATCAGCAGGATACGGTCATTCACGGGCATGCCCATGTGCCGCTCCAGGTTGCGCTGCTGTGCGGGGCTCAGTGCCTGGTCAAACAGAATTTCCTTGGCGCCGTGTCCCAGGGCCAGTGCCTTGATCTCGTCAGCCTTGCCTGAGCCAACGTACAGCGCCGCGTCTGGTGCGCGGCGCTTGCATGTCACCCGGTCGAGCACGACGTAACCGGCCGTTGTGGCCAGTTGCGCGAGTTCTTCCAGATCGTCGTCGAAATGGGGAAGCCCCAGATCGACCCCCACCAGGATCACACCTGGCAGAGCCGAAGGGGCTGTTTCAGAGGATGTCAATTGCTGCGATTTGGACCAGTGATACGTCACTGGCCCTCACGAAGTTCACAGTCAGGCGGCTTCGCCCGTCTGGGTAGCTGCGAACTGAACCGGGCGGCCCGGAACGATGGTGGAGATGGCATGCTTGTAGACCATCTGGGTAACCGTGTTGCGCAGAAGCACAACGTACTGGTCAAAAGACTCGATCTGGCCTTGAAGCTTGATCCCGTTGACGAGGTAGATGGACACCGGCACGTGCTCGCGGCGGAGTTGGTTCAGAAAGGGATCCTGCAAGAGCTGGCCTTTGTTATTGCTCACGATATGCTCCGTGTTCAAAAAGTTGTGGAAACGAGACCATACCACAGCGCAGGCCGTGCCGGACACCCGCAACCCTGAACACTCAAGCGTCGTAGGGGTTGGCGGAGGTTTTGAACTCGATGCGCAAGGGCGTACCGACCAGGTCGAAAGCCTTGCGGAAGCGCCCTTCCAGGAAACGCCGGTAGGCCTCTCCCACGTGCTCCAGGGAGTTTCCATGAATCACGATGACCGGAGGATTCATCCCACCCTGGTGCGCATAACGCATCTTTGGGCGGAACATCCCGCTGCGCTTGGGCGCCTGGAAGGCTATCGCCTCCTGCAGCAGACGCGTGAGCACGGGGGTGGACATCTTGCGGGTTGCTGAGGCGTACGCCTGGGCAATGGACTTCCACAGCGGCGCAATACCTTGTCGCTTCTTGGCCGAAATCATGTGCATCGCAGCAAACTTCAGGAACCCCAGACGGCTTTCGATTGACCGCTGCAGCTGCTCGCGCTGGTAGCTATCGATGGCATCCCATTTGTTGATAGCCACCACTACCGCCCTCCCGCTTTCCAGGACAAAGCCTGCAATATGGGCGTCTTGATCTGTCACACCCTGCGTGGCATCGATCAGGAGGAGCACCACATGGGCATTCTCTATGGCCTGCAGTGTCTTGACCACAGAGAACTTCTCGATAGCCTCAAACACCTTGCCCTTGCGGCGCAGACCAGCCGTGTCGATCAGTTCGAACTTCTGGCCGTTGCGCTCGAAAGGCACAGAAATGGCGTCCCGGGTGGTGCCTGGCATGTCAAAGGCCACCAGACGCTCTTCACCCAGCCATGCGTTGATCAGCGTGGACTTGCCCACGTTGGGGCGCCCAGCCACCGCGAGCTTGATGACAGCATTCGCTTCATCGGCCAAGCCCTCCTCTGGCGTGTCATCGGCCCAGGGAAGCTTGTCCAGCGCAGACTCCACCATGGAGCGAACGCCTTGGCCATGAGCCGCAGACACCGGCAGCACGTCGCCCAGACCCAACTCATAGAACTCGGAAAGCTGGGCGCCAGCCTTCATGCCTTCTGCCTTGTTGGCGACCAGCAAGCATGGTTTGCCCAGGCGGCGCAGGTAGTTGGAAATGTCGTGGTCCTGCGCACTCAAGCCAGCCCGGGCGTCCAACACAAAAATCACCACGTCGGACTCGGCCACGGCCTGCTGGGTCTGCTTGGCCATCTCCTTGTAGATGCCGCTGCCCGCATCGGGCTCAAAGCCCCCGGTATCAATAACGATGAACTCGCGCTTGCCCAGACGCGCATTGCCGTAGTGGCGATCCCGCGTGAGGCCAGGAAAATCGGCCACGATCGCGTCGCGGGTATGGGTCAGGCGATTGAACAGCGTCGACTTACCGACGTTGGGCCGCCCGACAAGGGCTATGACAGGTTTCATTCGGGACGCCAAGCGTACACGCCGCCGTTGCGGGTGACGGCGATCATGGTGTTGCCAGCCAGCAGCGGCGCAGCAACGATGGGAGAGCCGTCTGTGGACAGACGGTTGAGCATGCTGCCGTCTTCACGGGAAAGCAGGTGAACGTAGCCTTGCGAATCGCCAACGGCGATGGAGCGGCCTGCGGCCAAAGGAGCGGTAAGCCCTCGGTGGAGCAGCCGGTCTGTGGACCAGGCCACATCACCAGAAGAACGCTTCCAGGCCAC
>CAMLOF010000280.1 GCA_946481585.1 uncultured Macromonas sp.
AACGAAAGCACGTAAACTCAGACCCTGCGCTGTCGCCCCGCCGCACGAGGGAGGGTGACGTTCCTCACCAGAGAAAGAACCCCCATCATGTTCGGTGTGGCCGACTACGGCGCCTTCGTCGCCGCCATCATCCTTTTCCTTGCCATCCCCGGCCCGGGCAACCTGGCCCTCGTCACCTCCACCAGCAAGGGCAAGGTGGCCGGTGGTCTGGCCGCCACCATGGGCGTCATCGCTGGTGACCAGGTTCTGATGTGGATGGCCGTGGCTGGTGTGGCCACCATGCTCGCTGCCTACCCCGCTGCCTTCAACGCCGTGCAATGGCTGGGCGCTGCCTACCTGGCCTGGCTGGGTTTCAAGCTGCTCACCGCCAAGCCCGGCGACGCCCCGGTGCTCCAAATCAAGCCGCGCCAATACTTCCGCCAGGCCTTCACCATCACCCTGCTCAACCCCAAGGCCATCGTCTTCTACATGGCCTTCTTCCCGCTGTTCGTCGATCCGGCCCGCCACCAGGGCCTGCTCACCTTCGGTGTGATGGCCGCCACCATCGCCGCGCTCACCTTCCTGTACGGGTTGGTAGTCGTGCTGCTCACACACCACCTGGCCGAACGCCTGCGCGCCAACCCGCGCGTCACCGGCTGGCTGAACAAGCTCGCGGGCATCTTCCTCATCGGCTTTGGCGTCAAGCTGGCCTTGTCCAAATAACCACAACCTTCTGCGCACATGGCCAAGATCTTCTGCATCGCCAACCAGAAAGGCGGCGTCGGCAAAACCACCACCACGGTCAACCTGGCGGCCGGGCTGGCCAAGGTGGGCCAGCGCGTGCTGATGATCGACCTTGACCCCCAGGGCAACGCCACCATGGGTTCGGGCATCAACAAGCGCGACCTCAAGCTCAGTGTCTACGACGTGTTGCTGGGTTCGGCCAGCGTGGCCGAGGCGGCGGTGCGGTCCGAGAGCTGCGGCTACCACGTGCTGGGTGCCAACCGCGAGCTGGCCGGTGCCGAGGTGGAACTGGTGGAGCTGGAGCAGCGCGAAAAGCGCCTGAAGCAGGGCCTGGCCGATGTAGACGCCGACTACGACTTCGTCCTTATCGACTGCCCGCCTTCGCTGTCCATGCTCACCCTCAACGGGTTGTGCGCGGCCAATGGCGTGATCGTGCCCATGCAGTGCGAGTACTTTGCGTTGGAAGGGCTGGCCGATCTGGTCAACACCATCAAGCAGGTGCACGCCAACCTGAACCGCGACCTCAAGGTGATTGGCCTGCTGCGCGTGATGTTCGACCCCCGCATCACCCTGCAGCAGCAGGTGAGCGACCAGTTGAAGGAGCGCTTTGGCGACAAGGTGTTCGACACCGTGATCCCGCGCAACGTGCGGCTGGCCGAGGCGCCCAGCTACGGCCTGCCCGGCGTGGTGTTCGACCCGGCCGCGCGCGGCAGCAAGGCCTTCGTGGACTTTGCCAAGGAAATGGTCGAACGCATCCAGCGCTTGTGAGCCGGCCATGAAAGCACAGGTATTGACACTGCCCGGCTGGCAAAGCAGCGGGCCCGAACATTGGCAAAGCCGTTGGGAAGCCCTGCACGGCTTCCAGCGTGTGGAGCAGCACGACTGGATGACCCCGCGCCGGGGTGACTGGCTGGCGCGGCTGGACGAGGTGGTGGTGGACAGCCCCGCCCCGGTGGTGCTGGTGGCGCACAGCCTGGGCTGCATCCTTACTGCTGCCTGGGCGAGTTTTTCGCGCCATACCCACCGCGTGCGCGGTGCCCTGCTGGTGGCGCCAGGCGACGTGGAAGATCCCGACCTGGCACCCATGCTGCCGGGTTGGACACCCATCGTGCGCCAACCGCTGCCGTTTCCCAGCATCTTGCTGGGCAGCCGCAACGACCCCTATTGCCGCTTCGAGCGGGCCGAAGGTTTGGCCCGCGACTGGGGCAGCCGTTTCATCGACATGGGTGAGCGCGGGCACATCAACGCCGAATCGGGCCTGGGCGACTGGCCCGAAGGGCTGGCGTTGATTCAACCTTGGCTGGATATTCATACAGCCTGAAGCCGCTCACCAAGGACACACAGGAAACCTCACACATGGTCACCAAAAAACCCAAAGGACTCGGTCGCGGCCTGGAAGCGCTGCTGGGCCCGCGCCTGGACGACGCCACCAGCCTGGACAGCCTGACGGCGGATGTGCCGTCCACCCTGGCGCTGACCGATCTGGTGCCCGGCACCTACCAGCCGCGCACGCGCATGGACGAAGGCGCGCTGTACGAGCTGGCCGAAAGCATCAAGGCCCAGGGCATCATGCAGCCCATTCTGGTGCGGCGCCTGGACGACGCCGAGGGCGAGCGCCGCCTGGCTGCCTTGCAAGCCCAGCAGGGGCTGCCGACCACCCCGCGTGGTGCCCGCCCGGTGTACGAGATCATTGCCGGAGAGCGGCGCTTCCGCGCCTCCCGCCTGGCGGGGCTGGAGAGCGTGCCCGTGCTGGTGCGCGACGTGCCCAACGAGTCTGCCGCCGCCATGGCGCTGATCGAAAACATTCAGCGCGAAGACCTGAACCCCCTGGAGGAAGCCCAGGGTTTGCAACGCCTTGTTCGTGAGTTTGGGCTCACTCACGAACAGGCGGCCCAGGCCGTGGGGCGTTCGCGCAGCGCCGCCAGCAACCTGCTGCGCCTGCTCAACCTGGCCGAGCCGGTGCAGACCATGCTCATGGCTGGCGACATCGACATGGGCCACGCGCGGGCCCTGCTGTCGCTGGACAAGGCGGCGCAGATCACCGCAGCCAACCAGATCAGCGCCAAGGCCATGTCGGTGCGCGAGGCCGAGAACCTGGTGAAGAAACTGGGTGCGGAGTTTGCACTTACTCCGCAAAAACCGAAGAAGGAAAAGTCGCGCGACATCCGCCGGGTGGAGGAAGAGCTGTCTGACCTGCTGACCGCCGAGGTGGAGGTGCGCGTGAAGAAGCGCGTCAAGCGCCACGGCCGCGTCGAGGAGATGGGCGAGCTGGCCATCCAGTTCGGCTCGCTGGACGAACTCAACGGCCTGATCGACCGCCTGCGCAGCCTGGCCGGTTGAGCTGGGCCTTCCGCCCATGACGGGGTACTTCCAGCGCGTGACCTGGCCGCTGCCCGCCTTGCTGGTGTGGCTGGCGGCCTGGGGCTGGTTCACGCTGATGCAGCGCCTGGGGTTGGCGCCTGCGCTGGCAGGCACGCTGGCCACGGCGCTGGGTGTGCTGGGCAGCCTGTGGGGCGGCACGCTTTCGCGGCGGCTCATCATCGCGCTGGGGTTCCCACTGTCGTGGGTGTTTGATGCTGGCCTGGGCGCGGTGCCTGCCTGGGTGTGGCTGTTGCCCGCAGGCCTGTTCCTGCTGCTGTACCCGCCCATGGCGTGGCGGGACGCGCCCATCTTCCCCACGCCCGAGGACGCCTTCGACGGCCTGCGTGAGGTGGTGCCGCTGCTGCCTGCGGCATCTGTGCTGGACGCGGGCTGCGGCCTGGGCCATGGCTTGCAGGCGTTGGAGCGTGCCTTCCCCGACGCGCGCCTGGTGGGCATAGAACGCAGTTGGCCCCTGCGTCTGGCCTGTGGCTGGCGTTGCCCCACGGCGAACGTGCGGCAGGGCGATTTCTGGCAGGAGGATTGGTCAGCCTACGAGCTGGTGTACCTGTTCCAGCGGCCAGAGACCATGCCCCGCGCCGCCGACAAGGCCGCCGCCGAGATGCGCCCGGGCACCTGGCTGGCCAGCCTGGAATTTGCCGT
>CAMLOF010000281.1 GCA_946481585.1 uncultured Macromonas sp.
TGCTGCTGGGCAGCGAAACCCAGCAGGTGCTGACGCACTCGCACATTCCGGTGCTTGTGCTGCGCTGACCGCCATCAGGCGCGCGCCTGGAACGTCTCCTGGTACTGGGCGCGCAGCAGGTTCTTCTGGACCTTGCCCATGGTGTTGCGGGGCAGGTCGGCGACCACCACGCAGCGCTTGGGCACCTTGAAATTGGCCAGCTGGCCCTTGAGGGTGGACAGGATGTCGTCCGCCACCACGGCGGCCCCCGCCCGCGGCACGATGACCGCCACCCCCACCTCGCCAAAATCGGGGTGTGGCACACCGACCACAGCGCTTTCAGCCACGCCGGGCAATTCGTTGATGTAGCCCTCTACCTCGGCCGGGTAGACGTTGTAGCCGCCGCTGATGATGAGGTCCTTGCTGCGGCCGACGATGGTGACGTAGCCTTGCTCGTCCTGCCGCCCCACATCACCGGTCTTGAACCAGCCGTCTGGCGTGAATTCCTCGCGTGTTTTTTCTGGCATGCGCCAGTAACCCTTGAACACGTTGGGCCCGCGCACCTGGATGCCACCGATCTCACCCACCGGCACAGGGGCGTTGTCTTCACCCACGATGCGCACACCTACGCCCGGCAAAGGGAAGCCGACCGTGCCACCGCGCCGCTCCGACTGCCCCTCATGACGCGCGTCAGCCCGGTAGGGGTTGGACGTGAGCATGATGGTCTCGCTCATGCCGTAGCGCTCCAGGATGGTTTGCCCCGTGCGTTCCTGCCATGCCTTGAAGGTCTCGATAAGCAAGGGTGCCGACCCCGAAATGAACAGCCGCATATGGCGAGCCGACTCAGGCGAAAGGGCAGGCTCGGCCAGCATGCGCACGTAAAGCGTAGGCACACCCATGAACACCGTGGCCCGAGGGAACCATCCAATGGCGGCTCTGGGATCGAACTTCGCCATCCACAGCATGGGGCTGCCGTTGATGAGCGCCCCGTGTATGGCGACGAACAGCCCATGCACATGAAAGATGGGCAAGGCGTGGATCAGTACGTCATCGGGCTGCCAGCCCCAGTAATCGCGCAGCATTTGCGCGTTGCTCAGCAGATTGCCGTGCGTGAGCATGGCGCCCTTGCTACGGCCAGTGGTGCCGCTGGTGTAGAGAATGGCGGCCAAATCATCGGCCTGCCTGGTCACCGGCTCGTGCACGTCAGCATGGTGCGCAGCACGCTCCAGCAGGCTGCCGGTGCGGTCGTCGTTGAGCGTGAACACGTACGCCGTGCCTGCCTTGAAGGCGATTTTGCTGACCCAGCCGAAGTTCGCCCCCGTGCAGACCACGACCGCCGGTTCGGCGTCGCCAATGAAATACTCGATCTCGGCCTTTTGGTAGGCAGTATTCAAGGGCAGAAACACCAGCCCGGCGCGCAGGGTGGCCAGGTAGAGCACCATGGCCTCAACAGACTTTTCCACCTGCACCGCCACGCGTGCGCCTTCAGGCAAGTCAAGCGACTTCAGCAGGTTGGCAACCATGGCGCTGGCGCGGTCCAGATCGCGCCAGGAGTAGACCAGGCCCTGGTCCGTCTCGACGGCCCAGGTGTCCAGGTCTTCAGGGAAAGCGGCTCGCAAGGCCGAAAAGACGTTGTGGTTCATGTCGGCTTCCACAGAAAGCGATTGGGGCTGGCTTCAGGCAGGACGGCGAACAGACCAGGCCCAGAGTGCAATACCCGCCAGCACCATGGGCAGGCTGAGCCATTGACCCATGCTCAACCCCATGCCCAGGAGGCCCAGGTGTGCGTCGGGTTCACGGAAGAATTCGGCCATGAAGCGGAACGAGCCATAGCCCACCAGGAACGCGGCAGACACCACGCCTGTGGGGCGGGGTTTGCGCGCGAACAGCCACAGCAGCACGAACAGCAACAGCCCTTCCAGCAGGAACTGGTAGAGCTGGGAAGGATGGCGTGGCGCGTCACCGGCACCGCGGAACACCATGCCCCAAGGCAGCGAGGGGTCGGCCACCCTGCCCCACAGCTCGCCATTGATGAAATTGCCGATGCGGCCGGCGGCCAAGCCGGTAGGCACGCAAGGTGCAACAAAGTCCATGACCTGCAGCCACGAGCGCTGACGCGTGCGTGCAAACCAGACCATGGCCAGAAGCACCCCGATGAGCCCGCCGTGGAAGCTCATACCGCCTTCCCAGACGGCAAAGACACTGAGCGGATGTGCGAGATAGTCCAGCGGCTTGTAGAACAGCACATAACCTAGGCGCCCGCCCAGGATGACACCCATCACGCCCAGGAAAAGAATGTCTTCAACATCGCGCTTTTCCCAGCCCTGCGCGTTGTAGGGCGGGTGCGAAAGCCGCTGGCGGCCCAGCCACAGGAACAGGCCGAAGGCCGCCAGGTAGGTCAGGCCGTACCAATGCACGGCCAGAGGCCCGATCTGCAAGGCGACCGGATCGATCTGAGGATGCTGCAGCATGCGCAGGCGTCAGTCGTCGAGCAGGGACAGGTCGCGCACAGCACCCTTGTCTGCCGACATGGCCAGCAAGGCGTAGGCCTTGAGCGCGGCAGAGACCTTGCGCGGGCGCGGCTGCGCAGGCTTCCAGCCTTTGGCGTCCTGCTCGGCGCGGCGGCGCGCCAGTTCCTCGTCGCTCACCAGCACGTCGATGGTGCGGTTGGGAATGTCGATGCGGATGCGGTCGCCATGACGAACCAGACCGATGGCGCCGCCAGCGGCTGCTTCGGGAGACACGTGGCCGATGGACAAGCCGGACGTACCGCCTGAGAAACGACCGTCGGTGAGCAGAGCACACGCTTTACCCAGACCCTTGGACTTGATGTAGGACGTGGGGTAGAGCATTTCCTGCATGCCCGGGCCGCCCTTGGGGCCCTCGTAACGCACCACCACCACGTCACCGGCCTTGACCTTGTCGTCCAGGATGTTGGCCACGGCTTCGTCTTGCGACTCGACCACGTGGGCCGGGCCTTCAAACACCAGCAGTTCGTCGTCCACACCAGCAGTCTTGACCACGCAGCCGTTGAGGGCGATGTTGCCATGCAGAACGGCCAGGCCGCCTTCCTTGGAGAAAGCGTGGTCGTACGAGCGGATGCAGCCTTCGGCACGGTCGGTGTCGAGGCTGGGCCAGCGGGTGTTCTGGCTGAACGCCACCTGGGTGGGAATGCCAGCGGGCCCTGCCATGAAGAAGGTCTTCACTTCGTCGGAAGGGTTGCGCATGATGTCCCACTGATCCAGCGCGTCTTTCAGCGTCTTGCTGTGGATGGTGGGTACATCGGTGTGCAGCTTGCCTGCGCGGTCCAGCTCACCCAGGATGGCCATGATGCCGCCAGCGCGGTGCACGTCTTCGATGTGGTACTTGTTGGTGTTGGGCGCGACCTTGCACAGCTGGGGCACTTCGCGCGAGAGGCGGTCGATGTCCTTCATGGTGAAGTCGATCCCGGCCTCCTGGGCAATGGCGAGCAGGTGCAGGATGGTGTTGGTGGAGCCGCCCATGGCGATGTCCAGCGTCATGGCGTTCTCGAAAGCCTTGAAGCCCACCGAACGGGGCAGGACGGAATCGTCTTCCTGCTCGTAATAACGCTGGCACAGTTCCACGGCCAGGCGGCCTGCGCGCTTGAACAACTGCTCGCGGTCGGCGTGCGTAGCGAGCACGGTGCCGTTGCCCGGCAGGGACAGGCCCAGGGCTTCCGTCAGGCAGTTCATGGAGTTGGCGGTGAACATGCCCGAGCAGGAGCCGCAGGTCGGGCAGGCAG
>CAMLOF010000282.1 GCA_946481585.1 uncultured Macromonas sp.
GCGGGCACGTTCAGCGTTTCGCCAGCTTGCAGGAACAGGTCGCCCTGGTCGTTGAGCGGCCCCTGGTATGGGCCGCCCAGCGTTACCCACGCGCTGCCTTGGGCAATGCGCAGGCGCCCGGGGCGTGCAGGTGCCAGGGTGATGGCGCGGCCGGGCTCCAGGCGAAAGCACCCTGCCTGCGCACGGGGTGCCCGAGCCACGGAAGGCAATTGAGCGGCCCGCGCGCGGCCCCACAGCGCGGATATGACCGGGAACGGACCGAATGAGGGGTTGAACATGGCACTCTCCAGTGATGACGACGTGCATGAATGATCCGCCGCCCTGCCCTGCGCGTCCAATGAAACTGAGGTAATCTATTGATTCCATTCACGCATCAATTGGAGGTTTCGGCATGTCCACCGCCACGCGCCATGTCCGCTCCCGCCCCATACCGGTGGGCCACCTGCGCGCCTTTGAGGCGGTGGCACGGCACCTGAACTTCCGCGCCGCAGCTGAAGAGCTGTTCCTGACGCAAAGCGCGGTGAGCCGCCAGATACAGGCGCTGGAAGAAGACGTGGGCAGCCCGCTGTTCCTGCGCCACACGCGCGCCGTGGAGCTGACGGGCGCTGGCCTGACGCTGCTGCGCGCCACGGGCGCTGCGTTGGAGCGCATAGACGGCGCGGTGCGGCAGATACGCCAGCGCGCGGGCCGACGCACGGTGGCCATCACCACCTGGGCGTCGTTTGCGTCGATGTGGCTCATTCCCCGGCTGGAGGCCTTTCAGCGCGAACACCCGGACATCGACATCCGCATTGATGCCAGCGACGCGACGCTGGACCTGGCCACGTCTGACGTGGACCTGGCGCTGCGCTACACCGTGCCCGCCGCCGCGCCCACTGGCGCGGTGAGGCTCTTTGGCGAGCAGCTCACGCCCGTGGCCAGCCCCTGGCTGCTGCGGGAACACCCGCTGGCGTCGGCCCAAGACCTGCAACATGTGACCTTGATTGACGCAGGCGACACGCACCCCGTGCACCAGGAATGGTTGAGCTGGCAACGCTGGCTGGACCAGTACGGCCAGCCCACCGATGGCAGCACGAGCAACACGCGCCAAGGCCTGGCGCCCCAGCGCTGGCTGTATTTCAACTACGCCAACCAGATCGTGCAGGCTGCGCTTACCGGCCAGGGCGTGGCGCTGGCCCGCCTGCCGCTGGTGGCAGAAAGCCTGGCCAGCGGGGACCTGGTGGAGCCCCTGCCCGGCGCGCGGCTGGATTCACCCTTTGCCTACTGGCTGGTGCCCGCACCCAACAGCCCACCCCGCCCCGAGGTGAAAGCCTTTTGCGACTGGCTGCTGCGCGAGGCCGAACGCACCCGGGCCGCCATTGGCGACGCGGGCTGACGAAGCAGGTTGAAGCGGCTTTTAAAGCGCCTTCAGCTCTTGCCGCGCGGCGGCGGCAATCTCGCGCTCGCGCTTGCGCGTGGTGCGCGCCACCCACACCGCGTAGCTGACGATGACCACCGTGACAGTGAAAATCAAGATGGTGGCCGCCGCGTAGATGGTGGGGTTGATGCCGCGCCGCGCGTAACCGAAGATGACCTGCGGCAGCGTGTTCACCCCCGGGCCCGAGAGGAATTCCGAGATCACCACGTCATCGAACGACAGCGTGAACGACAGCAGGAACGCCGCCAGAATGGCCTGGAAGATGTTGGGCAGCGTCACCAGGAAGAACACCTGGTGCGGGCGCGCGCCCAGGTCCATGGCGGCCTCTTCGATGCGGCGGTCCATCTCCATCAGGCGGCTTTGCACCACCACCATGCCGTAGGCCATGCCCAGCAGCGTGTGGCCCAGGATGATGGTGAGCATGCCGCGCTCGGGCCAGCCGAACACGTTCTGCGCCCCCACCATCAGCAACAGCAGAGACAGGCCGATGATCACCTCGGGCATGACCAGCGGGGCGTTGACCATGCCAGAGAACACCGTGCGCCCGATGAAGCGGCGGTAGCGCACCAGCACAAAGGCCGCGAAGGTGCCCAGCACGGCGGACATGACGCCTGTGACCGCCGCCACCTTGAGCGACAGCCAGAAGCCTTCGACGATCTTGGTGTCGCGCGTGAGCGCCTCGTACCAGCGCAGCGAGAAGCCGGTGAAGCGTGCGTCCTGCCGCGTGCTGTTGAACGAGAACAGGATCATGAAGAACAGCGGCAGGTACAGGAACAGGAAGACCAGCGCCATCCACAACTTGCCGAAGTGTTTTTCCAGGAAAGGTTTCATGGTGTCGGCTTTCAGGAACGGCCTTCGGCCTGGTTGCCGCTGTAGTGGTAATAAATGGCCAGGGGCACCACGATCAGCGCGATCATCACCACCGCCAGCGCCGTGGCGCGCGGCCAGTTGTTGCTGGTGAACATTTCGTCCCACACCACGCGCCCGATCATCAGGTTCTCGGGCCCGCCCAGCAGCGACGGAATGACGAATTCACCCAGCGACGGAATGAACACCAGCATGAAGCCCGCCACGATGCCCGCCTTGGACAGCGGCACGGTGACCAGCCAGAAGGCCTTGAAGGGCGAGGCGCCCAGGTCGTAGGCGGCTTCGAGCAGGCGGAAGTCCATCTTGACCAGGTTGGCGTAAAGCGGCAGCACCATGAAGGGCAGGTACACGTAGGTCATGCCCACCAGCATGGACACGTTGGTGTAGAGCATCTGCACAGGCTCGCTCACCAGCCCCAGCGCCATGAGCGCCTGGTTGACCACACCCTGGTCGGCCAGGATGCCCTTCCACGCGTAAACGCGCAGCAGGAAGGAAGTCCAGAACGGCAGCATCACCATCAACAGCAGCGCAGGGCGCACGCTGGGCGACGACCGCGCGATGAAGTAGGCAAAGGGGTAGCCAAAAAACAGGCAAAGCAACGCCGTGCACAGCGCGTACCAGATGGAGCGCAGGTAGGCTTCGATGTAGAGGGTGTCGAACAGCGCGCCGTCTTCGCTGCGGAAAATGGTCCAGTAGTTCTCGTACTTCAGGTGGAGGACGCCGGTTTCAGGGTCCCACAAGGGCTTGAAGGGATTGATGTCGTTGCCCATGTCCACAAAGCTGATGTACAGCAGGATGAGGAAGGGCAGGAAGAAGAAGACGAACAGCCAGGCGTAGGGCACCCCGATGACGAAGCGCCTGCCGGGCATGGAGAGTTTGTTGGCCATGCTCATCCTTCCCAGCGCTCAGTCGCGCAGAACGACACCCGCCTTGTCGTGCCACCAGAAGAAGACGTTGTCTTCCCAGGTGATGTCGGACAGGTCGTGGCGCGAGGTGTTGGCTTCGGTGATCTTGATGCGGGAGCCATCGCTGGCCACCACGATGTAGGTGTTGTAGGAGCCGAAGTAGGCGATTTCCTTGACGCGGCCCGCGAACACGTTGCTGGCCACGCCTGCAGGGCGCTGCTTGGAGATCTCGATCTTCTCGGGCCGCACGGCCAGCGCCACGGGCATGTTCAGCGCACCGCTGACGCCATGGCCCACGTGCATTTCGCCAATGGCGGTGGTGACTGCGCAGTGGTCGGGTTCGTCGGTGGTGAGCTTGCCCTGGAACAGGTTGACGTTGCCGATGAAGTCGGCCACGAAACGGTTGGCCGGGTGTTCGTACACCTCTTCGGGCGTGCCCACCTGCAGCACGCGGCCCTTGCTCATCACCGCAATGCGGCTGGCCATGGTCATGGCCTCTTCCTGGTCGTGGGTCACCATCACGCAGGTCACGCC
>CAMLOF010000283.1 GCA_946481585.1 uncultured Macromonas sp.
GCTGCAGACGCGCGGCCCCGCGCATGTGCAGCAGGTTTTGCGGGTGTTGCGGGCCGATGGTTTCGATGCCGACGCGGTTTGATTAAAATCAAGGGCAATTTCCGAATTCGACGAACCCTCCAGGAGCAGATTCCATGTCTCACGCCCCTCAGACCGAGCAGCACGACGCCGATCCCGCAGAAGCCATCGTGGGTTACATCCCCTGGGTGCTGCCCCTGGCTGGCGGCATTCTGATGTTCCTGCTGGCCTTCATCGCCGTGACAATGGCCTGAGTCTTCAGCGCTCAGCCGCCGAGAAGCCGGCACCTATGGGTGGCCGGCTTTTTCTTTGGGCGGGCCCCGGTGGGCTGGGCTTCGCCTATGCTTGCGGCATGGCTATCGCTGCTCTCGACCGACCGAATCTTTCTGTGCCCGCTTGGTCGCGCCGCCGGACGCTGCTGGCTGCGTTGGCGTTTGGGGTGACTGCTGCCCAGGCCCAGGCCCAGCCAGTGGCCACCGTGGCCGCCGCGTCTGACCTGAAGTTCGCGCTGGAAGAGGTGGCCGCACTCTTTGAGCAGGAAAGCGGTCACAAGCTTCGTCTGGTCTTCGGTTCTTCGGGCAACTTCTACGCCCAGATTCTGCAGGGAGCGCCGTTCCATCTCTTCATGTCGGCCGACGAAGGTTTTGTCTTCAAGCTGGCGGATGCGGGCAAGACCCAGGACCGGGGGCGGCTGTACGCCTTCGGTCGCATCGGCATCCTGGTGCCCAAGGGCTCGCCGTTGAAGGCCGACGGCGAACTGCGCGACTTGGCCGCCGCCTTGAAGGACGGGCGGCTGCAGAAGTTCGCCATTGCCAACCCCGAGCATGCTCCCTACGGTGCGCGTGCCAAGGAGGCGTTGGAGCACGCGGGCCTGTGGCTGGCCATCGCGCCCCGGCTGGTGCTTGGCGAGAACATTTCGCAGGCGGCGCAGTTCGCCACGTCCGGCTCCACCCAAGGGGGCATCGTGGCGTATTCGCTGGTTCTGGCGCCGCAGGTGGCCCGCCTGGGTGACTTTGCCCTGATTCCGCAGACGTGGCACCAGCCGCTGGCGCAGCGTATGGTGCTGATGCGCAATGCACCGCCTGCCGCGCATGCGTTCTACACCTACCTGGGTACCCCGGGGGCGCAAGCTGTGATGGCGCGCTACGGCTTTGCCATGCCGAAGCCCTGAGCCGGGGACAATCGCCACATGGACTGGAGTGCCCTGCTGTTGTCGGTCGAACTGGCCGCCGTGACCCTGGCGGTGCTGCTGCCTGCCGGGCTGTGGCTGGGGCGGTGGCTGGCGTGGTCGGGCGTGCGCGGCAAGGCCTGGATCGAGGCGGTGGTGGTGCTGCCCCTGGTGCTGCCGCCCACGGTGCTGGGTTACTACCTGCTGGTGGCCTGGGGCGGCGCGTCGCCGCTGGGGGCTTGGCTGGAACAGGCGCTGGGTCTGAAGCTGACCTTCACCTTCACCGGGCTGGTGGTGGCGTCGGTGCTGTTCAACGTGCCCTTCATGGTGCAACCCATCCAGCGCGCGTTCGAGGCCATCCCGCGCAACCTCATCGAGGCGGCCACCGTGAGCGGCCTGGGGCCGTGGCAGACCTTCTGGCGCGTGGAACTGCCCCTGGCCTGGCCAGGCGTGTTGTCGGCCATGGTGCTCACCTTCGTGCACACGCTGGGTGAGTTCGGTGTGGTGTTGATGGTGGGCGGCAGCATTCCCGGCGAAACGCGCACCATTGCCATCGCCATCTACGACCGGGTGCAGGCTTTCGATCTGGCTGCCGCAGACCGTATGGCCCTGCTGTTGCTGGTGTTGTCGCTGGGGGCAGTGGCGGCGTCCTTCTTTGCCTCGGCACGGCTGGCGGTGCGGCGATGACGGCGGCCAACGCTTTCCCCGCCCTGCAGGTCAGCGTCCAGCAGACCCACCC
Organism: uncultured Macromonas sp.; assembly: GCA_946481585.1. The sequence goes on from CAMLOF010000283.1 coordinate 1,926, forward strand.
CATGCCGCTGGGGGGAACGTTTTCATGCCAGGCCGGGGAGATGCTGGCGCTGGTAGGCCCGTCTGGCGCGGGCAAGACGTCCATGCTGCGCGTGCTGGCCGGGCTGATGCGCCCGCAGCAGGGCCGCGTGCAGGTTGGGGGCGAGCTGTGGTGCGACACCGAAGCCAGCCTGTGGCAGCCGCCGCACCGCAGGCACGTGGGCATGGTGTTCCAGAACTACGCGCTGATGCCTCACCTGTCGGCCCTGGAGAACGTGGCACTGCCCTTGCTGCACCTGCCGCGTGGAGAGCGCTTGGCGCGGGCCGCCCGCTGGCTGGACCACGTGGGCTTGCTGCCCGAGCAACAGCAACGCCGCCCGGCAGCGCTTTCCGGCGGGCAGCAGCAACGTGTGGCCGTGGCCCGAGCACTGGCGCGCGAACCGGCGCTGCTGCTGCTGGACGAGCCGTTTTCGGCGGTGGACCAGATGAGCCGCCAGGGCCTGTACCGCTTGCTGGCGCAGCTGCGCGAAGAGCTGACCATTCCCATCGTGCTGGTGACACACGACCTGCACGAAGCCCGCCTGCTGGCCGACACGCTGGTCGTCATGGACGGCGGCCAGGTGCTGCAGCAAGGGGCGCCCGCCACGCTCTACCGCTCGCCGCGCAACGCCCGGGTGGCTGATTTGGTGGGCATACAGAACCGTTTTCACGGCCGCTGGCTGGGCCCTGCGGACGAGCCCGGCATGGGCTGGCTGGAATGGCTGGCGGCCCCAGCTACGCCGAATACGGCAGGTGGGTCTGCTGGTGCCTGCCTGCGGCTGAAGGTGCGAGACAAGAAGCGCCTGGACGTGGGGCAGGCTGTGACCTGGGTGATACAGGGCGACGGGCTGCATGTGCGCACTGATGCGCCTTTGCCGCTGGACCAGCCCTGCCCCCAAGGCGACCAGCTGCTTTGCGTCACGCTGGCCGAATGGCGTCACCTAGGTGACATATCGCTGGCCACCCTGGCGCTGGAGGCGCTGCCCGGCGTGAACCTGCAACTCACCCTCTCTGGCCCCGTGCGCCAGCAGCTTTCCCCGGGGCAGCGCCTGGGTGTGGAGGTGGATTGCGACTGGGTGCACGTGATGCCGAGCCGCACGGCCTGACAATTGCTCATAGGGTTATGCGGATTTTGCATGTAACCCTCTGGTAACTCTGGCGCTGCTTTTTTAAAATACGCCACCCTGGCCGACACGCGGCTGGGTTCGGGCCCACCCGCCACGGACCCCAGCGCCGCGCTGCTTCCTACCCCAGCAGTCCTTCACGGGCGCCGAACCAGCCAACCCCAGCAGTCCCTTGGCAGAGAAAGGGATATGGAGAGAAATTTGCCCGAGCGAGGTCTCTCCACATCCACTTTCTCAACTTTCGGAGCTGACCCCATGAACTCACCCGTGATGCAGGGCTTGACCATCAACGCCCCCGCTTACGTGAAGAACGCCAGGCTGATTGCCTGGGTGGCAGAAATGGCCGCGCTGTGCAAGCCCGCTGCCATCCACTGGTGCGACGGCACCGACGAGGAATACAACCGCCTGTGCGACCAGATGGTCCAGGCTGGCACCCTCAAGCGCCTCAACCCCGCCAAGCGCCCCAATTCCTACCTCGCCTGGTCCGACCCGTCCGACGTGGCACGCGTGGAAGACCGCACCTTCATCTGCTCGGAAAAGCAGGAAGACGCCGGCCCCACCAACAACTGGATGGCCCCGGCCGAGATGCGCGCCACCCTG
>CAMLOF010000284.1 GCA_946481585.1 uncultured Macromonas sp.
GACGTGGCGCTGATCAAGGCCGACGTGGCCGACCGCTCGGGCAACCTGCGTTTCAACCTGACGGCGCGCAACTTCAACCCGGCAGCCGCCACGGCGGGCAAGATCTGCATCGTGGAAGTCGAGCGCATCGTGGCCACGGGCGAGATTGCACCGGACGACGTGCACCTGCCCGGCATCTACGTGCACCGCATCGTGCACAACCCCACCCCCGAGAAGCGCATCGAGAAGCGCACCACCCGCGACCGCAAAGTTTGATCAGGAGAACAGACATGCCCTGGACCCAAGACCAGATGGCCGCGCGCGCGGCGAAAGAGCTGGAAGACGGCTTCTACGTGAACCTCGGCATTGGCATTCCCACGCTCGTGGCCAACCATGTGCCCGACCACATCGAGGTGTGGCTGCAGAGCGAGAACGGCATGCTGGGCATCGGCCCCTTCCCCTACGAGGACGAGGTGGATGCCGACCTGATCAACGCGGGCAAGCAGACGGTGACGACCATCAAGGGCTCGTCCATCTTCGGCTCCGACCAGTCCTTCGCCATGATACGTGGCGGCAAGATCAACCTGTCCATCCTGGGCGCCATGCAGGTCACGCACAAGGGTGATCTGGCCAACTGGATGATCCCGGGCAAGATGGTCAAGGGCATGGGCGGCGCGATGGACCTGGTGGCAGGCGTCAAACGCGTGATCGTGCTGATGGAGCACGTGGCCAAGAAGAAGGACGGCACCGAGGACCTGAAGATCCTGCCCGAGTGCACCCTGCCGCTCACCGGCAAGGGCGTGGTGGACCGCATCATCACCGACCTGGGCGTGATGGACGTGACGCCCGAAGGCTTGAAGCTCGTGGAGCTGGCCGACGGCGTGACGCGCGAGTTCATCCAGAGCAAGACAGGTGTGCCGCTGATCTGAGGCGCGCACTAGGCACCCCGTGGCGAGCCAGCCGCAACGTCCCCGCATCGGCCTGGCGCTGGGCAGCGGCTCGGCGCGCGGTTGGGCGCACATCGGGGTGATCCGCGCGCTGGAAGCGGCGGGTATTTCGCCTGACATCGTGTGTGGCACCTCCATCGGTTCGCTGGTGGGGGCGGCCTACGCCGCCGGTGAGCTGGACCGGCTGGAGCCCTGGGTCAAGGCCCTTACCTGGCAGCAGGTGATCGGTCTGCTGGACTTCAAGATGGGCGGGGGCCTGGTGGAAGGCAGCAAGCTGGTCGATTTTTTCCGCGCGCGTTTTGCGGATGCGGGTATTGAGTCTCTGGCCAAACCCTATGGCTGTGTGGCGACCGAACTGTCCACTGGCCGAGAGATATGGCTGCGCGAAGGCCCGGTGATCGACGCAGTGCGTGCATCGGTGGCCTTGCCGGGTTTGTTCACCCCCGCGCAGCGTGATGGCCAGTTGCTGGTGGACGGCGGTTTGGTGAACCCGGTGCCCGTTTCCCTGTGCCGGGCCATGGGGGCGGATTTCGTCATCGCGGTGGACCTGAACTGGCAATTGCTGGGGCGGCGCAACCGTGTGTCTGGCCGCATGAAGCCACCCGCTGCGCCCAAGGAAGGCAAGGGCGTGGTGGATGCGATTCTGGGGCGCTTTCAGTGGCGCAACTGGCTGGGCAATGGCCAGGCGGAACAGGCAGACGCGCCTTCCATGCTGGACGTGCTGTCCACGAGTCTCAACATCATGCAGGTGCGCATCACGCAAAGCCGCCTGGCGGGCGAGCCTGCGGACGTGGTGATCCGCCCGCGCCTGTCAGACATTGCCGCGATGGATTACCACCGGGGTGCGGCGGCCATCACCGAAGGGCGGCGTGCTGCCGAACAGGCCGTGCCGCAAATACAGGAACTGCTGGGCTGATTCAGCCTGGCTCGGGCGCCAAGCCTCAAAAAGGCGCAGGGCAGGTGAACTGCATGCGTTCGCCGCTGACGGGGTGGGGCAGGTCCAGAAAAGAGGCGTGCAGCAGCAGGCGTGGCGCGGCGGCGAGCGCGGTGTCGTCTGCGTAAAGCTCATCCCCCAGGATGGGGTGGCCCATGGCCTGCAGGTGCACGCGCAACTGGTGCGAACGGCCGGTGACGGGTTCCAGCTCCAGCCGCGTGGCCGGAATGCTTGCGTTGGCCGGGTCGGCGTGGAGGCGCCAAAGTGTGCGGCTGGGCTTGCCCAGGGTGAAGTCCACCTTGCTCTTGGGGCGGTTGGGCCAGTCCACGATCAGGGGCAGGTCGATCTCGCTCCAGCCTTCATCATCGGGTTGCGTGGGCTGGGGTGTACCCGCCACCACAGCCACATAGCGTTTGTGCACCTGCCGCTGCGCGAAGGCGTGGCTGAGCGTGCGTTGCGCCTTCAGCCCGCGCGCCATCACCAGCAGGCCCGAGGTGCCCATGTCCAGTCGGTGCACCACCAGCGCGTCAGGCCACAGGGCCTGGGCGCGGGCGCTCAGGCAGTCGGCGTTCTCGGGGCCACGGCCGGGCACGGAAAGCAAGCCGGCGGGCTTGTCGAACACCAGCAGCGCGTCGTCGGCGTAAACCAGTGCAACGCCTTCGGGCACCGCCATGGGCCGCCACGCCCGGGGGGCTTGCGCTGCCACTGGGCTGGCGGTGTTCAAAGTTCCGCGCCTTCCACCAGAAAGCGCACGCGGCGCTGGCCTTGCCACTCGTCGGCGTCCAGCCGGAAGGCCAGCTTCAAGCGGGCGGGCAGGGGGTCCACATGGCCGAACCAGATGCCGTCCACCAGTTCCCCCGCGTGGCGCAGCCGCAGCGACAGGTGCTTTTGCCCCACCAGCCGTTGCGAGATGACGTCCACTTCCTCGCAGAACACGGGGGGCGCAAAACCCTGGCCCCACACTTGGCGCTGCAGCGTGTCCACCAGGTCCACGCGGCGGTACTGCGGGTCCAGCCGCCCGTCGGTTTCCAGGCGGCGCTGCAGGGTGGCTTCGTCCAGCCATTCCGCGGCCACCTGCTGCAGGGCTTGCTCAAACGTGTCCAGGTGTTCTTCGGCAATGGTGCAGCCTGCGGCGGCGGCGTGCCCGCCAAAGCGCAGCAGCACGCCGGGGTGGCGTTTGGCGATCAGGTCCAGCGCATCGCGCAGATGGAAACCGGGGATGGAGCGGCCCGACCCCTTGAGTTCGTGGCCCTTGCCTTCGGCCTGGCTGGCTGCGAACACAAAGGTGGGGCGGTGCAGCTTGTCCTTCAGGCGCGCGGCGACGATGCCCACCACACCTTCATGGAAGTCGGGGTCGAACAGGCACAGGGCAGAGGGCGGGGTGTCCGCTTCGTCCCACAGCTGTTCGGCCAGCTGCAGGGCCTGCTCGCGCATGTCGCCCTCCAGCGTCTTGCGTTCGCGGTTGATGCCATCCAGCGCTTGCGCCAACTCCTGTGCGCGGCTGGCGTCGTCGGTGCACAGGCATTCGATGCCCAGGGTCATGTCGCTCAGCCGCCCGGCGGCGTTGAGGCGCGGACCCAGCGCAAAGCCCAGGTCGAAGCTGGTGGCCGCCTCCGGGCGGCGTGCGGCCACCTGGAACAGTGCGGCCATGCCCGCAGGCATGGCGCCCGCACGGATGCGCCGCAGGCCCTGCGCCACCAGGCGGCGGTTGTGCGCGTCCAGACGCACCACGTCGGCCACGGTGCCCAGGGCCACCAGGGGCAGCAGGGCGTCGATGCGCGGCTG
>CAMLOF010000285.1 GCA_946481585.1 uncultured Macromonas sp.
AACTGGTTGCGGTCCAGCACGTACTGGCGGGCGCGGTGGAAGCAGTCCTCGGCGGCGCCCAGCGCACCCCAGGCAATGCCGTAGCGCGCGCTGTTCAGGCAGGTGAAGGGGCCCTTCAGGCCGCGCACCTCGGGGAAGGCGTTTTCTTCAGGGCAGAACACCTCGTCCATCACAATTTCACCGGTGATGGAAGCGCGCAGGCCCACCTTGCCGTGCACGGCGGGGGCGCTCAGGCCCTTCCAGCCCTTTTCCAGAATGAAGCCGCGAATCTGGCCGCCGTCGTCCTTCGCCCACACCACGAACACGTCAGCAATGGGGGAGTTGGTGATCCACATCTTGGAGCCCGTCAGGCTGTAGCCGCCCGGCACCTTCTTGGCGCGGGTGATCATGCTGCCGGGGTCGGAGCCGTGGTTGGGTTCCGTCAGGCCAAAGCAGCCCACCCATTCGCCGGTGGCCAACTTGGGCAGGTACTTTTGCTTCTGCGCCTCGGTGCCAAATTCATTGATCGGCACCATCACCAGCGAGCTTTGCACGCTCATCATGCTGCGGTAGCCGCTGTCCACGCGCTCCACCTCGCGCGCCACCAGGCCGTAGCACACGTAGTTCAGCCCTGCACCGCCGTACTGCTCGGGAATGGTCGGGCCCAGCAGGCCCAGTTCACCCATCTCGTTGAAGATGGAGCGGTCCGTCTTCTCGTTGCGGAAGGCGTCTTGCACGCGCGGCAGCAGGCGCTCCTGACAATAGGCGTGGGCCGCGTCGCGCACCTGGCGCTCGTCGTCGGTGAGCTGGTCGTCCAGCAGGAAGGGGTCGGACCAGGAGAAGCGGGGGTTGGAGCTCATGCGTTTGTCTCGCGAATGAATGAAGGATGGTGCGATGCTAGGCCCCGTGTGCCCAGGCGGCAAGCGAATTTTTCTGATCCAGATATGAGTATTTGTATTGAATGGTGTGCTAATGTGCGCCCACCATGCGACGCAAACTGCCATCCACCCAGGCCCTGAACTGCTTTGAGGCCGCTGCCCGCCACCAGAGCTTTACCCGTGCCGCGCAGGAGCTGAACCTGACGCAGGGCGCCGTGTCGCGCCAGGTAGCGGCGCTGGAAGAGTTTTTGGGTGTGCCCCTGTTCCGCCGCACCCAGCACGGCATGGTGTTGACCCCCGCCGGGGCCGACTACGCCCGCCACGTGGGCCAGCGCCTGGACGCGCTGGAGCGCGACGCCGTGGAACTGATGGGCCGACGCGGGCAGGGCGACAGCCTGACCCTGGCCGCCGTGCCTACCTTTGCCACCCGCTGGCTGATACCGCGCCTGCACGGGCTGGCCGCCGAACAGCCCGACCTGCTGGTGCACTTTGAAACCCGCACGCGCCCCTTTTTGTTCACCGACACGGGCATAGACGCCGCCATCTGGGCGGGCACGCCCGAGCAACTGCAGCAATGGGCGGGCACCCAGGCCACCCGGCTGATGCCCGAAGACGTGCTGCCCGTGTGCAGCCCCCGGCTGCTGGTGAATGGGCAAGAAGTGAGCCCCGAAGCGCTGGCGCAGATGCCCCTGCTGCAACAGGCCACCCGGCCCGAAGCCTGGCGCCAGTGGTTCGACGCCCAGGGCGTGGACGCCCCGCGCGCCATGGCCGGGCCGAGGTATGAGCTTTTCTCGATGCAGGCCGCTGCTGCCATCAGCGGCTTGGGCGTGGCGCTGATGCCCACCCTGTTGGTGCAAGACGAACTGGCCAGCGGCGCGCTGGTGGTGGCCTGCGCGCGGCCATTGAAGGCGCAACGGGCCTATTACCTTGTGCAGCCGCAGGTGGCCGAAAGACCGGCGTTGGCGGTGTTCAGGGAATGGCTGGCGCTGCAATGTACCGAAGCGCAAAACTTTGCGCTATAGTGGTAGCAGAAAAATCAAATGCCCGACCCGCATGCACGGAGATTGGGTGAAGCCGTTGGGAACGGGGTTAAAGCCCTGAGTTGTGCACACGCAGAGGTGCGCTATTGGCTTGGCATACGAGGGAGGATGCTTTGATATATGCCTGTTGTTTGAATGAATATGCGCCGCTTGCAGTGCGTATCGGACGTTAGGCGTCTACAGATATCCAAAGTCCCCGTCTTTCCTCATGATTCTTCAGTTCTTGCCCCTGCTGCTGGCGCCTTTACTGTATTCCGTTCTGGCAAAGGCCGCAGCGTTGCTATTTCGCCGGACGCAGCTCAGCTGGCTTCACGCCGTGGTGTTCGGTCTTTTGGTTCTGCTGGTTGGCGGAGTCGGCGCAGTCCTCAATCGAGTTTTTGGGTTTCCTCTACCAACCGCTGTCGCCCTCCTGCTCGGCTTCATCGTTCTCCTGCTGCTGGGTGGCTGGTATCTTGGCCCCAGGGCAAAAAACGCAGAGGGCGTCGCCTTGCAGTTCAAGGGTGGCGTGTTGTTGGCCCTAGTCATGTACGGGTTGGTCTTAGCTCTCGGTATCGTTGCGGCAATCGGATTGCCAATGCTTCAGCATGTGTCTCAGGCCTAACCCATCAGTCAAGGGGACGTCCACAAGCGGGCTTCGCCCACTTGCGGCCACCCCTTACCTCGAACGTTAGGCGCTTTGAGAGACAAGGAGAAAACTGTGGCACGCAAACCAACAAGCAAACCTGCCGAGCCCAAGAAACCGGCCGAGCTCACGATGACGCGTGAAGACGCCAAGGCAAAGCTTCAAGATCGAATAGAAAAGGGAATGGAGCTAAAGCGAGTTCAAGTCAATACGCCCCAGTCTTACGAAACCGCAATGAACGAATACAGCAAATGGAACTCGTTCAATGGAGAGTTGCTCAAGCGCATGTTTACCACGGAGGAGCTTGCAGACGAGTACAACTGGTGGGGAATCGCAGTATTAGGTGTTCGCCAATCACTTGGCGAGCAGATCGCCGAACTAGGCAAAGACATAGACAAAAAGATTCACAGGCTAGATTCGATCATTGAACGCCTCGAACTCTTCCCTCTGGCTTCTGCACAGCGGTCTGAAGCAAGCATCGATGCGCAAGAAGAAATATCTCCGGCGCGTTCGAGGAAAGTCTTTGTAGTTCACGGACACGACGAAGTAGCAAAGACGAATCTCGAGGTCTTTCTTCACGAGATAGGTCTTGAGCCGGTCGTCCTTCATCGACAAGCCGATGAAGGATTGACCATCATCGAAAAATTCGAGAAGCACAGCGAAGTTGGCTACGCATTCATCCTCCTCACTCCGGATGAGATTGCGTACTTGAAGTCCGACGAGGTGAAGCCCGAGGGTCAGCGTAGAAAGGAAGCTCGCGCCCGGCCAAACGTAATCTTTGAGTTTGGCTACTTCGTCGGAAAGCTGGGCAGGTCAAGAGTCTGCTGCCTCTACACCGGCGATGTCGCTCTCCCAAGTGACGTCAGCGGCATGATCTACAAGAAGTTCGGCAGCAGCATTGACGAGGTCGCCTACAGCATCATCAAAGACTTAAAGGCCTCGGGGTACGCAATCGTATAACCCTTCCATCGAGAGAAGGCTGCCCGGCAAGCCGGTCAGCGCCTCTGATGTCAAACGTTAGATTTCACTGATCCAACATGCACAGCGCTCGCTACTCGTTCGGTCTGGAAGGTCAAGCTCACTTTCTGCGGTCCGCCGCAGAAGCACAGGAAGAGGTCCTT
>CAMLOF010000286.1 GCA_946481585.1 uncultured Macromonas sp.
GCCTCATCTTTGCCGCCCTGTTTGCCACCTACGGCGTGCTGGGCCGCAGCTATGCGGCGGGCCCCACGGGCGCGCAGTTGTTCGACCTCACCCTGGTGGCCATCAACACGGCATTCCTGCTGCTGTCTTCTATCACCTTCGGTTTTGCCATGCTGCGCAAGCAGCTGGGCGACGTGAAGGGGACGCTGCTGTGGCTGGCCGTGACCGGCTTTTTTGGCCTGTGCTTTCTGGGCCTGGAGCTGTACGAATTTGCACACCTCCTGCACGAGGGCGCAGGCCCGCAGCGCAGTGCCTTCCTGTCGGCCTTCTTCACGCTGGTGGGCACCCACGGTCTGCACGTCACCTTCGGCCTCATCTGGCTGGTGGTGTTGATGGTCCAGATTGGCAAGCATGGGCTGATCCCCGAGAACAACCGGCGCCTGATGTGCCTGTCCATGTTCTGGCACTTCCTGGATGTGGTCTGGATCGGCGTTTTCACCTTTGTGTACCTGATGGGAGTGCTGTAAATGAGCGCACAACACACAACGCATGCACCTGCACACACCTCTCACGACCATGAACATGAGGGGCCGCACAGCACCTTCTCGGGCTACATGACCGGGTTTGTGCTGTCCATCATCCTCACCGCCATTCCCTTCTGGCTCGTCATGGCCAAGGTGATTGCTGACCGCAACACCGCCGTGCTGGTGCTGGGCGGGTTCGCGGTGATCCAGATCCTGGTTCACATGGTGTATTTCCTGCACATGAACGGCAAGGTCGAGGGCGGCTGGACCTTGCTGTCCACCATCTTCACCGTGGTGTTCGTGGCCATCACCATCGCAGGCACGTTGTGGGTCATGTTCCATATGAACACGAACATGATGCCCGACCACCCCGTTCCCACTGCCCTGCCGCACGCGCCAACGGGGCACACCACGCCTTGACGCCTCAGGTCGTTCCCAGCACCCCGGCGGCCCAACCAAGCCGCCGCGCACGCCAGGCCATGCTCTGGGTGCTTGGCATCGCCCTGTTCGCTGGCTTTGTGGCACTGGGGACCTGGCAGGTTCAGCGCCGTGCCTGGAAGCTCGCTCTTATTGAGCGGGTGGAGCAGCGGGTGCACGCAACCCCCGTTGCTCTGCCGCCGCCAGAGCGCTGGCAGGAAGTCAACGCAGCGCAGTACGAGTACCTTCCCGTCACGCTGCAGGGCCGTTGGCTGAGCGACAAGACCGTGCTCACCCAGGCCGTGACCGAGCTGGGCGCGGGCTTCTGGGTGATCACGGCATTGCAGCGCGACGACGGTACCCAGGTTCTGGTCAACCGCGGTTTCGTGCCGCAAGACCAGCGCGCCCAGTGGCTTGCAACCCCTGGCACCGACGGCGCCATGACCACCGTGCAAGGCCTTTTGCGCATCACCGAGCCGGACGGCGGCTTCCTGCGCACCAACGACCCTGCGCAGCAACGCTGGTACTCGCGCGATGTGGCAGCCATCAGCAAAGCCCTGCATCTGCCGCAGGCCGCGCCCTTTTTCGTGGATGCCGGATTGCCCAGCTCGGCGGGGAAGGGGGCCCAGTCCACCGACTGGCCGCGCCCAGGCTTGACGGTGATCCGGTTCCACAACAGCCATCTGGTGTACGCCCTTACCTGGTATGGTCTTTCGCTCATGGTGGTGGTGGCAGGCTGGTATGTGGCACGCTACGAACGCCGCCTGGGGGCCATCGCCCGCAGCCGCACAGTCACCTCCCATGCAAAACCACCCTCTACCTGAACCACAGCCGTCGGCGCCTCAGCGCAGCGAAGGTTCGGCCGACGCGGCGGCAGGCATCAAGAACCTGCAGCAGCTGATCGAGTTACGCTGGACGGCAGTGGTGGGGCAGGTGTTCACCATCGTGCTGTCGCACCTCGGCCTGGGGCTGCAGCTGCCCATCCGGCAAATGCTGCTGGTCGTGGCTTGCCTGGCGGTCTTCAACGTGATCAGCCTGCTGCGCCTGCGCACAGGCCGCGCCGTGCGCGATGTGGAGCTGTTCCTGGCCCTGCTGACCGATGTGGCGGTACTCACCGTGCAGCTCTACCTGAGCGGCGGCACCAGCAACCCGTTCGTCTACCTGTACCTGTTGCAGGTCACTCTGGGCGCCGTGCTGCTTCGGGGGGCCTACGTCTGGTCCATCGTGATCATCACGGCCCTGTGCTTTGCAGCGCTGGCCGAATACCACCTCCCGCTGGCCTTGCCCCTGGATCTGCATGAAGGCTTGTCCAGCCTTTACGTGCTGGGCCTGCTGGTGTGCTTCGTGCTGAATGCCACGCTGCTGATGGTGTTCATCACACGCATCAACCTCAACCTGCGGGAGCGGGACGCCCGTCTGGCCGCAGCACGGCAGCGTCGCGTGGAGGAGGAACACATCGTGCGCATGGGCCTGCTGGCCTCGGGTGCTGCGCACGAGCTGGGTACGCCCCTGTCCACGTTGGCCGTGATCCTGGGCGACTGGCAACATGACAAGAGTCTGGCTGCCAACGCAGCGCTCAGGGAAGACATTGCAGAAATGCAGACCCAGGTCCAGCGCTGCAAAAGCATCGTCAGCGGCATTCTGCTGTCTGCGGGCGAAACCCGTGGCGAAGCCTCGGTGCAAACCACGGTGCGTACCTTTGTCGACGCCCTGGCTGCCGAGTGGCGCAGCACCCGGTCCATTGCGCAGTTCGACTACAGCAACGACTTCGGCGTGGACGCACCCATGGTGTCAGATACCACGCTCAAGCAAATGGTTTTCAATGTTCTGGACAATGCGCGGGACGCATCGCCCGCCTGGGTGGGGCTGTCCGTCACGCGCCATGAGGAAACCTTGCGCCTTACCGTGACCGACGCCGGACCAGGCTTTGCTGCGGACATGCTGGCCAAGCTGGGCACACCGTACCAGTCCTCCAAGAACCGGATCGGTGGCGGGCTGGGGCTGTACCTGGTGCTCAATGTGGCGCGCACCTTGGGTGGCAGCGTGACCGCGCGCAACCGCGCTGAAGGCGGGGCCGAGGTCACCATTGAATTGCCACTGTCGGCCATCGTACTTGCACTGCCGCATAAGGCCCCGAAACACACGCCATGAATACCGAAGAGCCGCAGCGCCAGCTCCTGATCGTCGAGGACGACGAGGCCTTTGCGCGCACGCTCACGCGCTCGTTCGAGCGTCGCGGCTACAGCGTGCTGCTGGCGGCCAGCCTGGCCGAGGTTGAAGCCTTGCTCACCGAGCACCAGCCCGGCTACGCCGTGGTGGACCTCAAGCTCAAGGGCGAGGCTTCCGGCCTGGCCTGCGTGCAGAAGCTGCACGCCGCCAGCGCCGACATGCTGATCGTGGTGCTGACCGGTTTTGCCAGCATTGCGACGGCGGTGGAAGCCGTCAAGCTTGGGGCCTGCCACTACCTGGCCAAGCCGTCCAACACCGACGACATTGAGGCGGCGTTTGGACTGAAAGCGGGCAATACCGAGGTGGAGTTGACCAACCGCTCCAGCTCCATCAAAACGCTGGAATGGGAGCGCATCAACGAGGTGCTGGCGGAGACCGACTTCAACCTGTCGGAGGCCGCCCGGCGCCTGGGCATGCACCGGCGTACCCTCACGCGCAAGCTGGAAAAGAAGCAGGTGCGCTGA
>CAMLOF010000287.1 GCA_946481585.1 uncultured Macromonas sp.
GTCAACCAGTTCTTCACGGCGGGCCAGGTGGTGGCCACGTCCGATCTGTTGACGGTTCTGCCACGCCACTTCCTGGGAAGCACCGGGCGTGAAACCGAACTGGTGTGCCGACCCATACCCCTGCACGTGCCCACCGTGCACGTGGATATGCTTTGGCACCGCCAGCAACAAGGTTTGAGCGCGCAGCAGTGGCTGCGCGATGCCGTTTGGCGCACGGTGCAGGACGGCCGGGCGGCGCCGGAGTCTTTGCTGGCAGGCGGGAACCAGGCATGAAGATCCAACTGTTGAGCGACCTGCACCTGGAGTCCAACCCAGGTTTCGTGGCAGAACCGGCGCCAGACGCGGACCTGCTGGTGCTGGCTGGGGACATTGGCTCATACCAGCTGCGCCGCGATGGCAGCAGCATGGCCGAGCCCGATTGGGGCCTGCAGCGGTTTTCGCCCTTGCCGCAGTACGCGGGCTGGCCCGTACCCGTTTTGTTTGTGCCGGGCAACCACGAATACGATGCCCTGGATTTCGACCAAGCCCACGCCGGGCTGCGTGCCACCTGTGAACGTCTGGGCCTGATCTGGCTGGAGCGCGAGACGCTGGTGCTTGACGGTGTGCGCTTCATTGGCACCACGTTGTGGAGCGACTACGACGCGCTGGCCGACACCGTGCCAGCCAAACCCCCGAAACCTTCCCGGACCGAACAGGCGGCAGACCCGCTGGCGCAGCGCCTGCGCCAGCGCCACAAGGCTTACCGGGCGGCCAATTTCTACCTTGAGAAGATGGCTACGCTGCGGCACGGGCGCCTGTTTGACGCCGAGGCCATGCGGGAGGAGGCGCTGCTCTGCCAGGACTGGTTGCAGGCGGCGCTGGCGCAGCCTCACGAAGGCCCGACCGTAGTGGTGACTCACTTCGCGCCCAGCCTGCGCAGTGCCGACCCGCGCTACGGGCTCACGCCCGGTACGGCTGGTTTCTGCAACGCCATCGACCCCTGGCTGGCGCATGCCGATATCTGGCTGCATGGCCACCTGCACTGCCCGCACGACTACCGTGTGGGGCGTTGCCGGGTGGTGGCCAACCCCTTGGGCTACGCCGAAAAAAATGAACAGGCAGCGTTCCTGCCGCAGGGGTGCGTGGAGGTGTGAGCCTTGTCTTCAGCCTTGCACGAGCGAGCGCGACGCTGCATTGCGCAAGGCCTGGCTCAGCGTGTCCAGCACTTCGGACGCCAGGTTCCAGCAGTGCCAGTAGAGCTTCACCTGCAGGGCGTGGCGTGGCTCCATGTTGACGAGGTCCCCGCGCTTGATCAAGTCTTGCACCAGCAGTTCGGGCACCACGGCCACACCCCAACCAGCCAATGCGGCGCGTACCTGCCCTTCCGATGAGGGCACATAGAGCTGTTTGAGCATGACCTGCGGCAGGCCAAACGCAGTGGCCACGAAATCGCGTTGCAGGTCGTCCTTGCGGTTGAACGAAATGAACGGCACTTTGTGGAAGTTGTGTCGCGTCAACGAGCCGCCAAGGGAATGGTCTGCGTATTCGGGTTGGGCCACTGCCACGTAGCGCATGGAGCCCAGCGGTTCCATCTTGCAACCGCGCAGCGCCTGGCCCAGCGACGTGACGCAACCCAGCACCTGGCCCTCGCGCAGCCATTCGTGGGTGAAGTCCTGGTCATCGTGGATGATTTCCACCGGCAGCCCGCTGTGTGCCAGCGGCGTGAGCGCCTGCAGCGCCCAGGTGGCGATGCTGTCGGCGTTGATGGCGATGGAGATGCGGTCCTCGTCGCGCTGGCCGTGGGTGGAGTTGGGGGCCAGCTCACGCAGGTCGCGCTCCAGATCAGCCCGCAGCAAGCGCATCATCTTGGCGTGCTTGAGCATCAACTGCCCGGCGGACGTGGCCTTGAGCGGGCGGCTGCGCACGATCAGCACCGTACCCACTTGGGCCTCCAGCGAACGCAGGCGCTGCGACACGGCGGACTGGGTGATCGACAGGCGCTGAGCGGCTCGTTCGAAGCCGCCTTCTTCAATGATCGCGGCCAGGCATTCCAGTGCGTCGGGGTCGAATGTGCTCATGTTGTCTCCATCAGTTTGTCTGATGATATCCGTTTTGGTTTAATTTCACTTCATTTTCACCGCGCCCTTTTGCATACTCGGCGACAGTTTTCTGTTCATCCAAAGGGGCACAGCATGCGAGTCGCGGTTCTTGGCGCAGGCATCATCGGTACGAGCACGGCGTGGCATCTGCTGCAGCGGGGGCATGAGGTCACGTTGATCGACCGCCAGCCCGATGCGGCGCTGGAGACCAGCTTTGGCAACGCGGCGCAGATCTCGGTGAGCTATTGCGAGCCCTGGGCCAACCGTGAGGCGCCGCTGAAGGCGCTGAAGTGGATGTTCGACAAGCAGGCGCCGCTGCTGTTTCGCCCGCAGCTGGACTGGGCCCAGTGGAGCTGGGGCCTGAAGTTCCTGGCCCAGTGCAACGACGCCGCCTTCGAGCGCAACGTGGCGCAACTGGTGGCGCTGGGCGCCTACAGTCACGAGGCCCTCAAGGCCATGGTGGCGCAGACGGGCATTGAATACCAGCGCATGCAGCGAGGCATTGCTCACTTCTATTCCGACCAGAAATCGTTCGACGGCGCCGCCGAGGCTGCCGAGGTGATGCGCCGCCACGGCGTGCAGCGCCGTGTGGTGAGCCGCGAGGAACTGCTGCGCATTGAGCCCGCGTTGGCGGGCTATGGCCAAAGCATTGTTGGCGGCACCTACACCAGTACAGACGAGCACGGCGACGCGCGTGTCTTCACTCAGAAGTTGGCGACGCTGTGTGGCGAGGCGGGTGCTCGCCTGTGGTTCAACCACGACATTGAACGCATTGAGGTGGATGGCGGCGAGACCCGTGCGGTGCGGGTGCGTGACCGCGTCAGCGGCCAGGTCAAGACGGTACAGGCCGACGCCTACGTGGTGGCCTGCGGTTCCTACACCACGCCACTGCTCAAGTCCGTGGGTGTGAACGTGCCCATCTACCCCGGAAAGGGCTACAGCGCCACGCTGCCGCTGTTGCGGCCCGAACTGGCGCCGAAGGTGAGCATGATCGACGACCAGCGCAAGATTGCGTTGTCGCGCCTGGGTGACAAGCTGCGGGTGGCTGGCACCATTGAGCTGGGCGGTTTTGATCTGGCCCTGGACACGCCGGTGGCGCGTGCGCGTTGCGAGTTGCTGGTCAAGCGCATCGAGCAGGTCTTCCCGGGGGTGATGGACACGCGCCTGCCGGAAGAGGGGGGTGACCCGCAGTTCTGGTGCGGTCTGCGCCCGGCCACGCCGACGAACATTCCGATGATCGGCCGCACGCCCGTGGGCAAGCTGTGGATCAACGCGGGCCACGGTACGCTGGGCTGGACGCATGGCGCAGGTTCTGGCCTGGCCATGGCGGAACTGATCCACGGTGAGCGCCCGGCGATGAACTTCCGCTTCTGCGGTGAAGATGCCTTGCCTGCGCGGCGGGCTGCGGCTCCGGTGGGGGCGCTGGCCTGAGGGTCACTTGTTCGCCTAGAGGCTCTGGCGGCTCAAGGCGTGTGCGCCCAGGGGCTGGCGCTTCAACGAGGCGGCCGGTGCTGCGCACCGGCT
>CAMLOF010000288.1 GCA_946481585.1 uncultured Macromonas sp.
ACCAGGTCGCGGTCGGCGCCCTGCATCAGGCCGTCGAGCATTTCCACCACGTCCAGGCGCGCGCCCAGCGTGGAATACACCGTGCCCATCTCCAGGCCGATGATGCCGCCGCCGATGATGAGCATCTTGTTGGGCACTTCCTTGAGCGCCAGAGCGCCCGTGCTGTCCACCACGCGCGGATCGTCGGGCATGAAGGGCAGGCGCACGGCCTGCGAACCGGCCGCGATGATGCACTTCTTGAACGCCACCACCTTCTTGGTGCCGGTCTTGTCCTGGCCGGTGCCCGTGGTTTCTTCCACCTCCACGTGGTTGGGGCCCACGAAGGCGCCGTAACCGCGCACGATGGTGACCTTGCGCATCTTGGCCATGGCCGCCAGGCCGCCCGTGAGCTTGCCGATGACCTTTTCCTTGTGACCGCGCAACTTGTCCACGTTGACGCTGGGCGCGCCGAAGTCCACACCCAGGTCGGCCATGTGGCTCACTTCGTCCATGACGGCCGCCACGTGCAGCAGCGCCTTGGACGGGATGCAACCCACGTTCAGGCAGACGCCACCCAGCGTCGCGTAGCGCTCCACGATCACGACCTTCAGGCCCAGGTCGGCCGCACGGAAGGCGGCGGAATAACCGCCAGGACCGGCGCCCAGCACCAGCACGTCGCACTCCACGTCGGCGTTGCCGCCGAAGCTGGCAGCCACGGGGGCAACCACTGGCGCTGCGGCCGCAGCCGGGGCAGCAACGGGCGCAGGCGCGGCAGCCGGTGCCGGTGCTGCAGCGGCGTCACCCGCCACTTCCAGCGACAGCACCACCACGCCCTCGTTCACCTTGTCGCCGAGCTTGACCTTGAGTTCCTTCACCACGCCCGCGTGGCTGGAGGGAATCTCCATCGAAGCCTTGTCCGACTCCACCGTGATGAGCGACTGCTCGGCCTTGACCGTGTCGCCCGGTTTGACCAGCAGCTCGATGACCGCCACGTCCTTGAAGTCGCCGATATCGGGAACCTTGATGTCCATCAGTGCCATGTTCAGGTTCCTTTACAGCAACACGCGGCGGAAGTCCGCCAGGATCTGGCCCAGGTAGGCGTTGAAGCGCGCGGCGGCGGCGCCGTCGATCACGCGGTGGTCCCACGTCAGCGACAGCGGCAGCATCAGGCGCGGCACAAACTGCTTGCCGTCCCACTTGGGTTCCATCTGGCTCTTGCACACGCCCAGAATGGCCACCTCGGGCGCGTTGATGATGGGCGTGAAGTAACGCCCGCCAATGCCGCCCAGGCTGGAGATGGTGAAGGTCGCACCGCTCATGTCAGCGGGGCCCAGCTTGCCGTCGCGCGCCTTCTTGGCAAGCTCGCTCATCTCCTGGCTGATCTGCAGCACACCCTTCTTGTCGGCGTCCTTGATCACGGGCACCACCAGGCCGTTGGGCGTGTCTGCCGCAAAGCCGATGTGGTAGTACTGCTTGTAGACCAGCGCGTCGCCGTCCAACGAGCTGTTGAACTCGGGGAACTTCTTGAGCGCCGCCACACAGGCCTTGATGAGGAAGGCCAGCATGGTCACCTTGACGCCGGACTTCTCGTTCTCCTTGTTGGTGGACACGCGGAAGGCTTCGAGGTCGGTGATGTCGGCGTCGTCGTGGTTGGTGACCGCCGGGATCATCACGGCGTTGCGCAGCAGATTGGCGCCGCTGATCTTCTTGATGCGGCCCAGTTCCTTGCGCTCGATGGGGCCGAACTTGGCGAAGTCCACCTTGGGCCAGGGGATGAGGCCCAGCTCGGAGCCGCCACCCGAAGCCGCAGGCGCCTTGGCAGCCTGAGCCAGGGTCTGGATGGCGCCAGCCATCACCGACTTGGTGAAGCCCTGCACGTCTTCCAGCGTGATGCGGCCCTTGGCACCAGAGCCCTTGACCTCGGCCAGCGGCACGCCCAGTTCGCGGGCGAACTTGCGCACCGAAGGCGACGCGTGCGGCAGACCCAGCGCCGGGGTGGCGGTGGGGTTGTGCGCAGGGGCCGACACGGTGGCTGCGGCAGGTGCAGCAGCCGCAGCAACCGGGGCGGCAGCCACCGGCGCAGCTGCGGGTGCAGGCGCAGCAGAGGCGGCCCCAACGGCCACGGCACCTTCCAGAATGGCCAGCAGGTCGCCGATGTTGACCTTGTCACCCAGCTTGACCTTCAACTCCTTGATCACGCCAGCGTGGCTGGAGGGAATCTCCATCGACGCCTTGTCGGACTCCACGGTGATCAGGCTCTGCTCCACCTTGACCGTGTCGCCCGGCTTGACGAACACCTCGATCACGGCCACGTCCTTGAAGTCGCCAATGTCAGGCACGCGGACTTCAATGCTGCCGGTCGTCGCAGGGGCAGCCACGGGTGCGGCAACAGGTGCAGGCGCTGCTGCAACAGGCGCTGCAGGTGCAGCGGCAGGAGCGGGTGCGGGCGCAGCGGCCCCTTCGGCCTCCAGCACCAGCACAACAGAACCTTCACTCACCTTGTCACCCAGCTTGATCTTGAACTCCTTGACCACGCCAGCGTGGCTGGAAGGAATCTCCATCGAGGCCTTGTCGCTCTCAACAGTCATCAGCGACTGGTCAACAGCGACCGTGTCACCCGGCTTCACCAGCAGCTCAATGACTGCCACTTCAGAAAAATCCCCGATGTCCGGGACCTTCACTTCAATCAGTGCCATGTTGTTGTCTCCGGTAAATCAGGCGTACAGGGGGTTCACTTTGTCAGCGTTGATGCCGTACTTGGCAATCGCCTCGGCCACCTTGGCCGCGGGCACAGTGCCCTCTTCGGCCAGGGCCTTGAGTGCGGCCACCACGATGTAGTGGCGGTTCACCTCGAAGTGCTCGCGCAGTTTGCTGCGGAAGTCGCTGCGGCCGAAGCCGTCTGTGCCCAACACCTTGTAGGTACGGCCCTTCGGGATGAAGGGGCGAATCTGCTCGGCGTAGTTCTTCATGTAGTCGGTCGATGCCACCACCGGGCCAGCGTGCTTCTCCAGTTGCTGGGCCACGAACGGCACGCGCGGCGTTTCCAGCGGGTGCAGCAGGTTCCAGCGCTCGCAGTCCTGGCCATCGCGGGTCAGCTCGTTGAAGCTCGGGCAGCTCCACACGTTGGCAGCCACGCCCCAATCCTTCTCCAACAGTTCCTGCGCCGCAATGCTTTCGCGCAGGATGGTGCCGGAACCCAGCAGTTGCACGCGCGGGGTCAGCTTGGCGCCTTCCTTGCACAGGTACATGCCCTTGATGATCTGCTCTTCGGTGCCCGGGGTCAGGCCCGGCATGGCGTAGTTTTCGTTGAGCAGCGTCAGGTAGTAGAAGACGTTGTCCTGCTTTTCCACCATGCGCTTCAGGCCGTGGTGCAGGATCACCGCCACCTCGTGCGCAAACGTCGGGTCGTAGCTGATGCAGTTGGGAATGGTGCCAGCCATGATGTGGCTGTGGCCGTCTTCGTGCTGCAGCCCTTCGCCGTTCAGGGTGGTGCGGCCAGACGTACCGCCCAGCAGGAAACCACGCGCCTGCATGTCGCCAGCCGCCCAGGCCAGATCGCCAATGCGCTGGAAGCCGAACATCGAGTAATAGACGTAGAACGGCACCATGA
>CAMLOF010000289.1 GCA_946481585.1 uncultured Macromonas sp.
TGGTGCCCGCCATGTTGGCGTGCTTGAAGACGTCGGAGCAGCGGTCCACGCCCGGCCCTTTGCCATACCAGATGCCGAAGACACCGTCGAAACGGTTGCTGCCCTGGGGCGCAAAGCCCATCTGCTGCGTGCCCCACAGCGCGGTGGCGGCCAGTTCTTCGTTCACGCCAGGCTGGAAGACGATGTTCTGCGCGGCCAGGTGCTTCTTGGCCTTCCACAAGGCCTGGTCGTAGCCACCCAACGGGGAGCCCCGGTAACCGCTGATGAAACCCGCCGTGTTCTTGCCCACCAGAGCGTCGCGCTGGCGCTGCAGCATGGGCAGCTTCACCAGGGCCTGCACACCGCTCATGAATGCACGGCCATGGTCCAGGGTGTATTTGTCGTCAAGGCTGACGGTTTCGAGCGCCTTGCGGATGTGTTCGGGCAATGGGGCATTCATGATGCTTGTCTCCTGTCTTGTACTGACTGTTGCATGAGCGGCCGGGTAGGCCGGTGGGATGGACCCGCCAAAAAGTTGAGGGCCCACGACCAACCCAGCGGGATCGCCGCCGAATGGCCGGAAACTTGGTGGAGCAAAGTGTATGCCCAGAGTGCTGATATGTCTTTGCTTTTGATGCCTTGAATTTGGCGTTTTTTGAAAGACTATTTCTTACAATGTCGAATTATGGAAACACTCGACAAGTTCGACCTCGCCATCCTGGAACAACTGCAGGCCGATGGCCGCCTGACCAACACGGAACTTGCGCAGCGGGTGGGGCTTTCGCCTGCGCCATGCTGGCGGCGGGTGCGCGCTCTGGAAGAAGCCGGGTTCATCACCGGCTACCGTGCCGTGATCGACCGGCGCAAGATCGGCCTCGGTGTGCTGGCTTTTGTACGGCTGGACGCCGAACGCAACACGGGAGACGCAACAAGATTGCTGGAAGACGCGATCCGTCAGCTGCCGGAAGTCACGTCCTGCCACTACATCAGTGGCGCGGGCACGTTCGAGCTGCAGGTGGTGGCGCAGGACCTGGACAGCTTTTCGCGCTTCGCTTTGCAGCGACTGATCAACCTGCCTAATGTGAAGGACCTGCACACCAGCTTCTCGCTGGGTGAAGTCAAAGCTGCCGGTGCCTTGCCTCTGACACATTTGCGTGGTTGAGCCCTTGTTGGAAAAAGGCAAGACGAAGCTGCTACAGTGCAGCCCATTTGCCTGCTGGCTCCAATAGAAAGTCCCGAACTTGCTCCGACTGTTGCTACAGATTGCGCTGACCGCGGTGGCTTACGCTGCCAGCGGCTGGCTGTCGTTGCAAGCGGCGGTGCCGCCGGACTACATCTCGGTCATTTTCATTGCCGCTGGCGTGGCCGTGGGCGCGGTGCTGACGCATGGCAACCGCGTGCTGCCTGGCGTTTGGCTGGGCGCCATGGCCGTGCAGTGGATGGCCCATCAGCAAAGCGGGCTTTCCGCCGCGGGCTGGGTGTTCTACGTGGCACCGCTCGGCGCGGTGCTGCAGGCCTGGGCCACGGCTGCCTGGGCGCGCTACCAGGTAAAGATGCCGTCAGCGCTGGACCACCCCCTGCAGGTGGTGATGCTGCTGTTCGTTTGCCTGCCGCTGGGGTCGGCCGTCAACGCCAGCCTGTCGGTGCCAGCGCTGGCGCTGGACGGGGTGATGCCCTGGAGCGAAGCGCAAATGGCCTGGCTGACCTGGTGGCTGGGCGACACCCTGGGCGCGGTGCTGTTCACCCCCCTGGTGCTGGTGTGCTGCGGCCAGCCCGCTGAAGCGTGGCGCCCACGCATCAAGACGGTAGCTTTGCCCATGGTTTTGGCCATGGCGCTCATTGGCGTGATGTTCCATCAGTTGAACCAAAGCCACCAACGCGCGCTGCAAGAACAATTCGAGAAAGCGGGGCAGGACCTGGCCCTGCGCCTGCAACGGCGGCTGGAGGCACAGACCGACAGCGTGGTGTCCATCGCCAAGTTGATGGAACTGGCTCCCAGAATCAGCCAGTCGGACTTTGAATCGGCGACACAGCCCTGGCTGCGCAGCTACCCCGGCACCCAGAACTTCGGCTGGAGCCCGCACATCCACCACGACCAGCGCCTGGTTTATGAGCAGGGCCAGGACGGCTCCGGCATGCCGGGGCTGGAAATCAAAGGGCGAGACAGCGCTGGCCGGACCGCCCGCGCAGCCGACGCCCCAAGCTATCTGCCGATTACCTGGGTGGAGCCTCTGGAAAGGAACCGTTCCGTGCTGGGGCTGGACGTGAGCGTGCTGCCTGCCACCGCCGCCACGGTCAAAGCCACAACCCAAAGCCGCCGCCCCGAAGTGACCGAGGGTTTCCGGCTGGTGCAGGAGTCGGGCGAGCAGCGCGGCGTGGTGATGTACCTGGCCGTGTACGAGCAACCCCACGCCACAGAAGTGGAGCACGTCGCCGGGCGCACGCTCAAAGGCGTGGTATCGGCTGTCTTCCGCATGGACGACGTCATCAACGCCGTGCTGGGACAGCTCGATCCAGATCACATGAGCCTGTGCCTGATCGATCCGAACGCCCGCCCCGACAACCGGCGACTGGCAGGCGCCCTTGGCTGCGATAACCCGCCTGCTTCCAGCCTGCAGGAGCAGCGCTGGGTGAAACCCTGGCCCCTGAAGTTTGGCGGGCGCGAATGGACGCTGCGCCTCCAGGCCGGCCCGGCCTTCTGGAGCGCTGCGGGGCAGAACAGCGCATGGGCCACATCGGTAACCGGGCTGGTGGCCGTGGCCATCCTGGGCGCCTTCCTGCTGGTGATCACGGGCCAGGGCAGGCGCACCGCCCGGCTGGTAGAAGAACGCACGCAGGAACTGGCGCGCAGCAATGCCACGCTGGTACAGCTGGCCCACTTCGACCCGCTGACGGGGCTGGCCAACCGCACTTTCTGGATGGAGCAGGCCGAAGCCACACTGGCCGCCGCCCAGCAAAACGGCAAGAACGTGGCGGTGATCTTCCTGGACCTGGACCGTTTCAAGCATGTAAACGACAGCCTGGGCCACAGCCAGGGCGACCACCTGCTGCGCACGGTAGGCGCGCGCATGCAGGCCTGCCTGCGCTCGCGCGACGTGCTGGCCCGCATTGGCGGCGACGAGTTTGTGGCGCTGCTGCCCTGGGTCAAGGGCAAGGATGGCGCCGCAGTGGTGGCCAAGAAGATCACGCGCGCGCTGGCGATGCCCGTGGAGATTGAGCCGCACGAGATCACCGTGACGGCCAGCCTGGGCGTGGCGATGTACCCCGACGATGGCTTGACTGCCGAGGCGTTGCTCCGCCACGCCGACACTGCCATGTATTCGGTCAAGGCGTCCGGACGCAACAACTGGAGCTTCTTCTCGCCCGAGATGCACGAGCACGTTTCGCAGCGGCTGGTGATCGAGGCGGGCCTGCGCCGCGCTCTGGCGCCCGACGCCCAGGAACTGCGTCTGGAATACCAGCCGCAAGTGGACGCACGCACCGGCCAGGTACTGAATGTGGAAGCCCTGCTGCGCTGGGACCACCCGGAACTGGGCGCCGTTCCCCCGGCACGGTTCATTCCGGT
>CAMLOF010000290.1 GCA_946481585.1 uncultured Macromonas sp.
CGGCGGCTTCGGTGGCGGCAACCGCCGCTCCTACTGATCTGACTCTGGTCGATCTACTGACAGCACCTTTCGGGGTGCTGTTTTTCTTTGTGCTCCCCTCACCCCTTGAGCACAGCGCCTTCGGAATCGCTCACCTTCACGCCGATGGGAATGCCCTGCTTCACACTCATCGACACAGTGCAGAACTCCTCGAACTGCGCCAGCACTCGCTCGAGATGGTCGATGGTCGCCCCCGGTTTCTGCAGCTCAAGGTGCACGTCGATGGCCTGGATGCGCAGGCGGTTGTTCTCGTTGCGCCCCAGGGTGGCGGTGGCCACGGCCTTGAGAGCGCCCGGGTCTTGCTTGTACTTGCCCAAGGCAAACACCAAGCTGGCCGACAGGCAATTGGCCACTGCGGCCAACAGCAGGTGGTCAGGCGCCGGACCTGTGCCCTGCCCCAATGGCGCGGGTTCGTCGCTGAACAGCGCTGGGGTGTCCAGCCCGAAATCCACGAGGAACTGGTAGCCGGATTGCCGGGTCAGGGTGACTGTGGCGGTTTCGCTCATGCTGCCTCCTGCTCAATTTACACCCCATGGAGTATATAAGGGCCAAAGCGCTGGCTCAGCCTCCGCCGCGTTGGAGGTAAAGGTCGAACTTCTTCATGAAGGCACGGCGCTCCTCTGGGCTCACGCCATCGAACGCAAAGGCAACATGCAGGCGCGGCAACCGCATCAGCGCAATCACGCGGGCCGGCAGGGGGTGCCAGTTGACTTGCAACCGGCCGCCCCCCACTTCCACCAGCAGGGCCTGTGCAGACTGGTGCCACACATGCCCTGCCAGAGCCCGGGGCAGCCAGCCCAGCCACTCGGCCTCGGTGCAGGCCATGTCGCGCTCGAAACGGTCAGGGTAGTCGGTCTGCACGTCAGCAGTGGTTCGGCAAAGGCCGCTCAACCACCCGCAATGGGCGGCCAGATGGCCAGCACGTCACCATCCACCAGCACACGGGCAGCACGCTGCTCGGGCGGCACGAACACGCCGTTGATCAACACCAGGTGCACCAGCTTGGGCGGCAGCTGGTGCGACTCCACCACCTGCGCCACCGTGGCGCCGTCGGCCAGGGCAAGCTCGATCTGGTTGTACTGTGCGCCGGGCGGCAGGTAGTCGCCCAGCGTGGCAAAGAGTTTCAGGGTCACACGCATCGTCATGGCACTGTAGCTCAGCGGCGGCGCGTGTCCTGCGCGCCGCTCCAATGCCCCTGCCCCTGCGCGGCGCCCAGGTAGGCCTGGGCCAGGCAGGTGGGGTCGGCCATGAGCTTGTCTTTCCACTCGCCCAGGTGCACGCGCCCCTCCACCAGGCCGCGCATCATGCCAACGTGCTCGGTCCAGCCCACGCTGTTGCAACCCACCATCACGTCACCGCTGAACTGCAGGCTCAGCACACGCTTGGCCTCGGGGTCGATGCGCTCCACGCGCTCGCCGCCGGGCACACCCTCCCAGTTGCCAAAGCTGGCCGAAATCAACCCGAGCGTGTCCAGCACGTTGATCTGCGTGACGCCGTTGAGCTCGGCCTTTTTGCCCACCATGTTCATGGCGGCCACGTAGGCCTGGTCGGCGGCGTTGGGCTGGATAGCGCTCACCATGGTCTTGCCGCTCACCTTGTCAAAGGCCTCGGCACAGTCCCCTGCGGCGTAAATGCCCGGCACGCTGGTCTGCATGTGCTCGTCGGTCAACACCCCCTGCAGGCAGGTGACGCCGGAATCCTTGAGGAAGCCGATGGCGGGGCGCACGCCCGTGGCGCTGATGATGAGGTCCGCCTCGATGCTGACCCCGGTGGACAGCTGCACCTTCAGCGCATTGCCCGCCTGGCTGATGGATTCGACCTTGGCACCCGTGTGCACCTTCACGCCTTTGGCTTCGCACCAGTCGCGGATCATGCCGCCTGCGGCAGGCCCCATCATGCGGGGCACCATGCGGTCACCCATCTCCACCACGGTCAGGTCCACGCCGCGCTGCTTGAGCGACTCCATGATGATGCAGCCGATGAAGCCCGCGCCCATCTGCAGCACGCGCGCGCCGGGTTGCGCCAGCTTCTGGATGGCGCGGGCGTTCTCTAGCGTCCAGCAGGGGTGGATGCCGGGCAGGTCCATGCCTGGAATGGGCGGCCGCACGGGATGCGAACCCGTGGCGATGAGCAGCTTGTCGAAGGCCAGGGTCTGGCCATTGTCCAGCGACACGGTGCGCGCGGCGGCATCCACGTGTGTGGCGCGTGCCCGCACGATGTCGATGCGGCGGTCGGCAAAGTGGGAACCGCCTTTGCGCAGCCAGGTGCCACGCTCGTCGATGTTGCCCACCAGCAGGTAGGGAATCGCCATGCGGGAATACGGCGGCTCCGGCTCGTCGCCGACGATGGTGATGCGGTCAGCGGGTGCGTGTTTGCGGATGGTTTCAGCGGCGATGACGCCAGCGGGCCCCGCGCCCAGGATGAGGTGGTGGGTCATGGTCAAACTCTTTCACATGTGAAAAAGGGGTGGCCAGGCTTGCACCCCGCACACCCCAAAAAAGCCTGCCTGGCGGGCAGGCTCCACGTTCACAGGCCCAGGCGCTCTTTCGTGGCAGCGGTCGGGCGGCCCTCGGTGTCCCAGCCGCGCACCTCGTAGTATTTGGGCAGCATCTCGGGCAGCTTGCTCACAGTGCCTTTACCAGGGCCGGTCTTGGCGGCTTCGGTCAGCAGGCGCTTGGGCAGGTTGTCGTCAGCCTTGGTAAAGCCCGCCGCGTTGTTGAACTCACGCTCCATGTTCCAGATGCGTTCGCCAATGTGGTTCAGGTGTTCCATGGTGTATTCCTCACCACAGGCGGCCTGCACCTGGGGCGCCACGTCGGCCAGCGTCCAGGCGAAACTGGTGAAGATGCAGATGCCAGCCGAGTCGAACGCGGCAGTGGCGTCCTGGAAGGCTTTGACCAGTTCGGGCTTGCCGTTGGATTCCGTGGGCTCCGTCTTGATGGGAATGCCCAGCACCTCAGACGCGATGGTGTAGCCGCGCAGGTGGCAGGCGCCCCGGTTGCTGGTGGCGTAGGCCAGACCAATGCCCTGCACCACACGGCCGTCGTAGGCTGGGAATTCCTGGCCCTTGACGCTCATGCTCAGGTCCGGGTGGCCGTATTTGGCGGTCAGGCGCTTGGAGCCCAGGCCAATTTCCTTGCCGAAACCCACGCCGTTGGCGGTCATGTCGGCCAGCTCGCACAAGGCCTTGGCAGAGCCAAACGGTGCCTCAATGCCGATCTGCTCCTTGGTGAGCACGCCCATTTCGTACAGCTCCATCACCGCGCCCACGGTGGCGCCAAAGCTGATGGGGTCCATGCCCTGCTCGTTGCAGATCAGGTTGGCATACTGCAGTGCTTCCAGGTCGTTCACGCCGTTGGCTGCACCCAGTGCCCAGGCCGCCTCGTACTCCAGGCCGCCGCTGGCGCCCCAGTACTGCGGCTTGTTCTGCACGCTGAAGTGGCTCTCGTCGATCTTGCTGATGCGCCCGCAGGCGATGGTGCA
>CAMLOF010000291.1 GCA_946481585.1 uncultured Macromonas sp.
CGCGCGAGGTGATCGAGCAGACCGCAGCCAAGTACCAGGAAGCGCTCAAGCGGCTGCTGGGCTGAGCCCGCGCTTGAGCCACCAAAGCGCGTAAAGGGCCGTCAGCCCCGCCAGCGACGACACCCAAAGCGCCACGGTGCCGCCAAAGCGGTCGAGCACCCACCCGAACGCCAAGGGAGCCAGCGCCTGGGCCAACCGTGCCGGGGCCATCAGCACGCCCTGGCGGGCGCCATAGCCTTGCGAACCAAAGATCGCCAGCGGCAAGGTGCCCTTGGCAATGGTGAGGATGCCGTTGCCCGCCCCATGCAACACGGCGAACAGCCAGGCCACAGGCGCGCCCAGGCCCATGAACAGCAGCGCCCCCAAAGGGTGCGTAAGGGTGGCCACCTGGGCCGACAGCAGCGGGTGTGCCCTGCGCAGCAGGCCAAACTCCAGCAAACGCCCGGCCACCTGCGCTGGCCCCACCAGCGCGGCCATGCCCAGCGCCACGCCGAGCGACAGGCCCTGCGTCTGCAGCAGACGCGGCAGGTGCGCAGCCATCGCCGTGCTCACAAACCAGGCCAGCGCGAACACGGCAGCCAGCAGCACCGTGGGCCAGAGCGATGACAGAGCCGCCGTGGCGCCAACAGGTGCTGCCCCTGTATCTGCCAATGGAACCGGCGCATGGCGAGTAGCGCTCGGCAGCGACGCATTCAATGGCAAGGCCACCAGCAGGTGCAAGCCCATCCACAGCAGGCACGCACCACGCCAGCCCCAGACGTGCTCGGCCCAGGCGCTCAACGGCCAGCCCACCGTGCTGGCAAAGCCCGCGATCAGCGTGATGCCGGTGATGCTGCTGCGGGCCTCGTGCCCATACAGGCGCACCAGTGCACTGAATGCCCCTTCGTAAAGACCAGCAGCCATGGCAACGCCCATGACCACCCAGGCCAGATACAAGGCCACTGGCCCTTGTGCCAAAGCCATGCCCGCCAAACCGGCAGCGAACAGCACGTTGGTGCCCACCAGCACCGGGCGCCCGCCGTGCCGGTCGATCAGCCGCCCGGCCCAGCGCCCCAGCAGCGCCGTCACCACCAAGGCCAACGAGAATGCGCCAAACACCAACGACGGTGACACGCCCAGGTCGGCCGCCATGGCTGGTGCCAGCATGGCAGGCAGATAGTAAGAAGACGCCCACGCCAGCGTCTGCGCGACGCCCAGCCGGACCACCACCGAAGTGCGCGCTGACAGGGTTGACATGGTGCCGACTGTAAGCGACACCACACACCACTCAGAGTTCGACCGGCCCCCCTGTGCGCAGCGACTCCGCCAGCGCCTGGCCAATGCGCGTGGCCTCGGTCGCATCCGACAGCGTCAGCGGCGGCGCGATTTCGCCCCGGCACGCCGCCACGAAGGCTTCCATCTCCAAGCGGAAGGCGTCGCTGAAGCGGGCGAAGAAGTCGGGCAAGGCGTTGTGGAACACGCCCGCTGCCGTGCGGAACTGCGTGCGGTCGGTGTGGGCGCCAAAACCCACCTGCACCGTGCCGGTGGTGCCTATGACTTCTGTCGTCGTCTCGTGGCCGTGGGGCAGCGTGCGGCTGGCGTAGAACACGGCACGCGCACCACCCTCGAATTCCACGATGCCCAGACCGTTGTCCACGTCGCCGCACTCGGCCAGGCCGGGGTGCAGCGCGATGGTGCCGCTGGCGAAAGCACGCGTGGCACGCGGGTTGCCCAGCATCCAGCGCGCCAGGTCGATGTCGTGCACGCTGCAGTCCATGAAGATGCCGCCCGAGGTGGGCGCGAAGCGCACGAAGAAGCCTTCGGGGTCGTTCTGGTCGCAGGTCTGCGAACGCACCAGGAAGGGCCTGCCCAGGGTGCCTGCGTCGATGGCGGCCTTGGCGTGGGCGTAGCTGGGGTCGAAGCGGCGCACGAAGCCCACCATGGCGATCAGGTTCGGGTGCTCGCGCGCCACGGCTTCCACGGCCTCGCAGGTGGCCACGTCCAGCGACAGGGGTTTCTCCACGAACACATGTTTGCCCGCGCGCAATGCGGCACTGGTCTGGTCGGCGTGCAGCGTGGTGGGCGTCACCAGCACCACGGCGTCCACCTCGGGGTCGCGCAGCAGGTCTTCGTACTCGGCATGGCAGCGCTGCACGCCCAGTTCGGTGCGGGCCCAGTCCAGTTCGGCGGGCACGGGGCTGCAGGCAGCCACCAGGCGCGCGCCGGGCGTGTGGCGCGCCAGTTGTTCGGCGTGGCGCTTGCCCAGGCGGCCCAGCCCGGCTATGCCCACTCGCAACGGCGCTTTCATCAGAACACCACAGGCTGGCCGGTCTGGGCACTCTGTGCGGCGGCGTCGGCCAGCTTCTGCGCCAGCACGCCGTCTTGCACGGTGGTCTTGAAGGGCTGGCCGCTTTGCAGGCAGGCAAAGAAGTGTTCTATCTCCAGCCGGTAGGCGGCGGCGTAGCGCTGCAGGAAGAAGGCTTCGGGCTTGTCGGCCTTCACGCCATTCGCGTCCCACTGCACCACCTCGCTGGGGGTGCGGTTGCCGCACTGCAGCAGCCCCTTGGAGCCCAGCACCTCGAAGCGCTGGTCGTAGCCGTAGGCGGCGCGGCGCGTGGTGTTGATCTGGCACAGGCGGCCCTTGGCGGTGCGGATGCTCACGGCGGTGCAGTCGAAGTCGCCAGCGGCGCCCACGGCCGGGTCCGTCAACACGGAACCGGTGGCGCTCAGCCACACGGCCTCGTCACCGTCGGCGCACAAGATCCAGCGGAACACGTCGAAATCGTGGATCAGCATGTCGCGGAAGATGCCGCCAGACTGCTTGATGTAGTCCACCGGCGGCGCGCCCGGGTCGCGGCTGGTGATGACCAGCATCTCGGGGTTGCCGATCTCGCCCGCGTCCATGCGGCGGCGGGCTTCGTTGAAGGTGGGGTCGAAGCGGCGCTGAAAGCCGATCATGCAGCCCACGCCTGCGTCGGCCACCGCCTTGGCCACTGCCTCGGCGCGCGGCACCGACAGGTCCACCGGCTTTTCACAGAAGATGTGCTTGCCCGCAGCGGCGGAACGGGCGATGAGGTCGCTGTGGGTGCTGGTGGGCGAGCAGATGGCCACGGCATCAATGCTCTTGTCGGCCAGCACGGCGTCGATGCTGGACACCTCGGCGCCCAGCGCCTGTGCCAGGTCGCCAGCGGCGGCGGGCATGGCGTCGCACACGTACTTGAGCTTGACGCCGGGCAGCGCGGCCAGGTTGGAAGCATGGATGCGGCCAATGCGGCCCGCACCGAACACGGCTACGTTTTTCATGGAAGGTCCTGTGTCTCCGAAGGTCGTTTGTTGGCGCCGCGCACGGGCGTGCGCGCGACAAATGGACTATACGGAGATTTCCTGTTTTTGGAAAGATTTTTCCAAATTATTTTGTTGATCGAACTGTATTTCGATAAACAGCGAAGGCCTGCGCTCGCGCGCACTTCAGGCAGTGACCTTGGGCGACGTGGGCCGGTAGGGCAGCTCCAGCGCATAGGCCAGCGCGATGAACA
>CAMLOF010000292.1 GCA_946481585.1 uncultured Macromonas sp.
TCAGGGCGCAGTCAACGTCAGCCTGTGCTTGCGGAATATCTCCAGCATCTGCCCAGATGCTTGCAAACTTGCCATGGCCACTTCCAGGGCTTTGCGCAGCTCATGGTTGGCTGACTTGATAGCGACCCCAATGGGCCAACCCCGGGAAGCGCGGTGCCCCATGTCGAAGTCGACAAGGCGCAAATGCTGGGTGGGCACGGTGCTCTTGTTCATCGCCGTTTCGGCCGCGGACCGGGTGATGTAGGTGGCAGCGGCCTCGCCGTTGATGACTGTCTGCGCGGCCTGGCTTGCCGAGGCCAGGATGCGCACCTGCTCGCGCAGCAGCCCGCCGCCGTAACCCAGCATGGCGCTGGTCAAGCCGGTGCCCATCTCGCCCGCCAGCGGCAGGCCTTGCAGGTCTTCGGGGGTGCGCGGCTCGCTCAGGCGCCGGCTGTCGTACATCAAAACCGGCCGCTCCGACATGTAGGGCGTGAGGATCAGCACCTTGCGGTTGCCGAACATCAGGTTGCGGTCAACGGGCACGCGCATCATCATGTCAGCGGGGCCGAAGCCGAGGTAATGCCCGCGTTCCACCATCCAGCGCAGATCGGCGCCCATGTCCTCGCCTGCGCTGAAGGGCAGGAAGCTGGCGTTCAAGCCCATTTGCGCGGCCAATGCTCGCGCGACATCAACGTCCAGCCCCTGCAACTGCCCGCCTGCTTCAAACGAATAAGGCGGGTTGTCTTTGTATACGGCCACTTTCAGGGTGCCTGTCTCCCTGATCTTGGTGAACAACTCGCCTTCGTCGTCGGCCTGTGCCCACGCGGGGGCAGCAAGTGCGGATGTCAATGCGAGCAGACAGGCCCTGCGGCTCAAACCGAGGGCCGTGGCAGGCTGAGGGGTGCGTGCGTGCTGGGTCGTCACGGCATGGCTCCTGCGGCTGCGCCCGGGTCAGGGTTCCCGGCGGGTTTCAAGGTAGGTGCGGATGGTCCAGATGGCTTCCTGGCTCAACGTTCCTTCGAAGGGGGGCATGTAGACGCGTCCATCGCGTGTGCGCCCACGCCGGACCGTTGCCAGGAAGAAGTCGTCCATCTCCTTGAAGCATGCGTTCTTCTTGGCTTCGTCGGCGTAGCCCATGCATTCGCTGTCGAGTTTGCGCAGGTCCGGCGCTATGCCGCCGGAGATGGCTTCCAGGCCATGGCAACGCGCGCAGTTCTGGTTGTAGGCCGAGGTGCCGATGCGCAATGCCTCGCTGCGGGCGGGGCCGCTGCTGTAGGGGTTGCTTTCGTGCCATTTGCTGCCGAGCTGCGGCAAGGTGCTGGTATCCACGGCCTGCGGGGTCACGTCTCCGTGGGCCCAGGCGCTGGACAGCGCCGTGGTTGCGATGAGGGCGGCAGCAAGTGCCTTGCGGGTGCGGGGCAGATGGAATTTCATCTGATGTCTCCTTATTGAAAAATCGCAGATGACCCTGGTTTAGCAATATGCAGGCCACCTGCGGGCCATGCTGCGTGGGCACATCTGGCCCGGGAACGGGTTGTTCTGTTTTGGAACACCTGTTGCAGAGCGATGTGGCAATGGAGCGTTTATTCATGCTCTACAAGGGGACAAACAGGTGTTGCGCTACGGCCCAAACCTTGCATAGGGCTTGCTAAAGGCACTGACACATTCAGCAAAACGGTCGGGGTTTGCGAGAGCTTGACCCGGTGTGACATATGGCGAGAATTGCATGAATACAAAAATTCCAGAATCAGGAGACAACGCCACCCCGCTGCATGAAACTGTTCCCGCTTGGAACAGCGACCCATGGATGGGGGTGACACTGGAGCCAGAAGGACAGACCATGGCCGCAGCATCCCAGGCCTCCCGCGGGGCACCCTCCCCCGCGATGCGTGGCGTTCCCACCGGAACGTCAGCAGAGATCATTGATCTGTCGCATCGCCGCTCGCGGGCTTTTGGCATTGCCACCACGGACGCGCCGGACTTCAGCAGCCCCAGGCGAGGCGACCTGAGCCAGGCGCTGGACGAGAACCGCTTCCTCTTCCAGCACGCCGCACC
Organism: uncultured Macromonas sp.; assembly: GCA_946481585.1. The sequence continues at coordinate 2,035 of CAMLOF010000292.1, forward strand.
GGTGATGGAGACGCTGTACGACCAGATCGTCAACACGCACAGCATGGTGGTGTTGACGTCTTCCAAGGGCCTGGTGCTGCATTCCCTGGGCGACAACGACTTTCTTGAAAAGGCCTCCCGCGTGGCGCTCACGCCCGGCATGGACTGGTCTGAACGCAGCAAGGGCACCAACGCCATTGGCACGGCGCTCACCGAGGAAGAGGCTGTGACCGTGCTGGGCGATCAGCACTACATCCAGGCCAACCAGATTCTGGCCTGCTCGTGTACGCCGATCTTTGATCCTTATGGCCAGGTGATTGGTGCGCTGGATGTGACGGGCGACCACCGCAGCTTCCACCAGCACACTCTGGCTCTGGTGCGCATGTCGGCCCAGATGATCGAGAACCACATGTTTGCGGACGTGTTTGCCAAGGCCATCCGCATCCACTTCCACACCCGCTCGGAGTTTCTGGGCACGCTGGTGGAGGGCATCGTGGTTTTCTCGCCCGAGGGGCGCTTCCTGTCGGCCAACCGCAGTGCGCAGTTCCAGCTGGGGCTTTCGATCAATGCCTTGCGGGCGCACACGTTCTCGTCGCTGTTCGGTCTGGCGGTTTCCGGGTTGCACGAGATTTTTGCGGCGGGCTCGACCACGCCCAAGCAGCTGTGCCTGCACAACGGTGTATCGGTGTGGTGTCGCGTCAAGTACAAGAAGACGCCGACCTGGACGCACCCGGCCGGACTCATCAGTGACGCGGAGGGCCCAGCGGACAGCCCGGTGACACGCCCCGCCGCGGCACCCGCATCGGCGCCTGCAGAGGCCAGGCGCCCGCCCATGTCGACACTGCGCTACCTTGACACCGGCGATGCGCAGGTGGCGGCGGTCATACAAAAGCTGCGCATGGTCCGCGGCCGCGACATTCCCATCATGATCCTGGGCGAAACCGGCACCGGCAAGGATCTGCTGGCACAGGCCATCCATGGCGACTCGGAGCGCCGGGGCCAGCCGTTCGTCTCGGTCAACTGCGCGTCGATACCGGAAACACTCATCGAGTCGGAGTTGTTCGGCTACGAGGAAGGCGCCTTCACCGGGGCGCGCAAGAAAGGTGCTGCGGGCAAGATCCAGCAGGCCAACGGCGGCACACTGTTCCTGGACGAGATCGGCGATATGCCCAAACACCTGCAAGCACGCCTGCTGCGTGTGCTGCAAGAGCGAAAGGTGAGCCCTTTGGGGGCGGGCAAGGAGATTGAAGTCGATATTGCGGTGGTCTGTGCGACGCACAAGAACCTCAAGGACATGATCGCCAAGGGCGAGTTTCGCGAAGACCTGTATTACCGGCTCAATGGCCTGGTGGTGCGTTTGCCTGCTCTGCGTGAGCGCAGCGATTTCGACACCGTGGTTCACCGGATTCTGCACACACTGTGCAACCAGCCGGACGATGTGCGCATCAGCAGCGAGGTGATGCGGATGTTCCGCGCCTACGCCTGGCCCGGCAA
>CAMLOF010000293.1 GCA_946481585.1 uncultured Macromonas sp.
CCCATGGCCTTGCGGCGCAGCACATTGCTGACAAACGCCCCGGCGTACCCCAGCGGTGTGCGCAAACGCCCTTCGCGGCCCAGAACGTGCCGCCCGCGCGAGGTGACGATGTGCAAGCGGTAACGGCTGTGCTCCAGCACTTCCTGCACACGCCCGCCGTAGAAGTCCTGCAGGCTGCGCCCAAAGGTTTCGCTCACTTGTGCAGCGCTGGGGCGCTTGCGACCGGGGGGAACCTCGTAATGCTGGGCTATGTAGTCACGCGACAAGCGTGCAAAACCTGTCACGGGGTCGCTCAGACAAGCTGTGGCCATGCGCCATGCACCGATGGAAGCGCCCACCAGGTGCACGGTGTGCCCACCGCGTGGCAGCCAGTCGCCGAAAAGAAAACGGTCCAGCGGCCCAAGAACGAGTCCTTTGGGCCCGCCAGCCGCGCCTGGCACGATACCTACGTCTGCGGGCTTCAAGCCTTCCTGGCGCAGATGGCGCAGGGCCACGGGGCCGGCATAAATACTCAGCGCTTTCATGCTGGCGCCTTAAAGCCTGGGCAGCTCTCGCAAAGGGGGAATGTCTGGGCTGGCGAGCACGTCAGGGTCCAGCTCCAGCAGCAAACCCACCGCATCGGGGTAGGTATGGATGAGAACGTCCGGCTGGTTGCCCTGCACATACACACAAGCACGCCAGGCGGCCAGATGGACCACCGCTGCCAACGGGGCAACCTCGTCGCCATCCATGGGCCGGTTCTGCATGCCGATGGCGTGGGCCATGGCCTTGGGCAGGCGCCAGCGCCGGGCCAGCTCCGCACCCACTTCGCCCGCAGAATAGCCAAAGTCCTGGTATTGCAGTTCGGCCCTGGCCAGGGAGTACATGGGGCAAAGCGCGTCAAACGAGGACATGTGCTCCGGCATGCCAGCGTGCATCACCAACTCACCCATGCCATGCAACAAACCTGTGGTGAAGGCGATGTTCTCGTCCAGATGGGTGGCGGTGCAGATGTGCCGCGCAACCTGCGCGGTGGCAAGGCTGTACTGCCAGAAGGCATCCAGGTGAACGCCGCTGACCGTATGGAAGCTCTGGTTCAGTGCGGCGCTGATGACGAGCGCACGCAGTTTGGTCAGGCCCAGCACGGCAACAGCTTCGCGCACGGTCGCTACAGGCCGCAGCAAGCGGAAAAAGGCTGAATTTGCCTGCCGCAACACCTGCGCCGCCAGCACCGGGTCTTTCTGTATCTCTTCGGCTATGGACGCAAAATCGGCGTTTTCGTCTTCGAAGGTCTGGATCAGGCGCGCCGCCACCTCGGGCACCACGGGAAAAGCCTGTGGCTGGTTGAGCAGATCTTCCAGGCGCATGCGTTCAGGCGAGTTCAGCCGAGGAAAGCGGACAGTTCACCGGCAGAGGTCCAGTCACTCGGGTCTTTGTCGAGCACCATGTCCAGGTCCAGCCCCAATAGCATGGCAACAACGTCCGGGAAGGTGGATTTCATGCCCTCGCGGTCCAGGTTCACTTCCTGGGCGCGCGCACGCCATGAGGCCATGTGCACGACGCCAGCCATGGGCTCGTAGATGTCGCCCTCGAAGGGCACGAGCTGGTGCTGAAGCGCGGTGACGATGGCTTCAGGGAAGTCCCACTTCTTGGCGAATGCCGCGCTCACATCGGCGTAGGTGTAGCCGAAGGCGGCTTTTTCGGCGGCAGCACGGTTCATGGCCAGCGGGGCCACGCTCCAGTCCACCTTGGCAACTTCGTCTGGCATGCCAATGTGCATGACCAGGTCACCCACGGCATGCACAAGGCCCGCCGTGAAGGCTGCACCGTCGTTCTGCTTCATGCTCTTGGCCAGGGTGCGGCAGATTTTGGCGGTGTTGAGGCTGTAACCCCAGAACTGTTCCAGGTTGACGCCCGGCACTTCCTTGAAGCTGCTGCTGACGGCCACCGCCGTGACGAGTGTGCGCACGTGGTTGAAGCCCAGGATGCTGACCGCGTCAGGCACGCTGGCGATCTCCCGCGTGAGGCCGAAGAAGGCGGAATTTGCCAGCTTGAGCATGCGCGCCGTGAGGCCGGGGTCGGTGGCCACGGCTTCGGCGATCTTGCGTGGGTTGGGATCGTCGCTGTTGAGCTCCTCCAGCACCTCCGACACCACACGGGGAATGCTAGGCAGGGCCTTGGCTTTGGCGAGCAGCGCTTCGAGTTCCATGGTGGGCAAAGGTCGGTTGGGAGCGGCCTGTCGGGCGGGATTTTCGAGTATAGACGAGGCCCCCTGAAAGGAGGTGCCTCGTCTGCCAGCGGTCAACGCTTGAGGCTCTGGAGTTTGGCGAAAGCCGATGCCATGGCCGATGACGGTGCAGGCTCGTTGGAACGGTAGCCGCCCCGCCCTGCCTGGTTCTGGCGACAAGCCGGTTCAAAGCGGTTGCCGCCGCCCTCGCGCCGCTCGCCACGCGCGCCAGTGGGGGCGTCTAGCTTCATGGTCAGGCCGATGCGCTTGCGCGCCACGTCCACCTCCACCACCTTCACCTTCACGATGTCGCCGGTCTTGACGACCTCGCGGGCATCATTCACGAACTTGTGCGAGAGCTGGCTGACATGGACAAGGCCGTCCTGGTGCACGCCCAGGTCCACGAAGGCGCCGAACTGGGCAACGTTGCTCACGGTGCCTTCCAGCACCATGCCCTCCTTCAGGTCGGTGATGTCTTCCACACCCTCGTTGAAGCGCGCCACCTGGAAGTCGGGGCGCGGGTCGCGGCCTGGTTTTTCCAGCTCGCCCAGGATGTCCTTGACGGTGATGACGCCGAACTGCTCGTTGGCGAAAAGTTCGGGCTTGAGGGTCTTGAGCACGTCCACGCGGCCCATCAGGTCGGCCACGGGCTTGCCTGTCTTCTCGATGATCTTTTCCACCACCGGGTAGGTTTCGGGGTGGACGCCGGTCATGTCCAGCGGATTGGCGCCGCCGCGGATGCGCAGGAAGCCTGCGCTCTGCTCGAAGGTCTTGGCACCCAGGCCGGTGACCTTGAGCAAGTCCTGGCGACTCTTGAAGGCACCGTTGGATTCGCGCCAACGCACCACGGCCTTGGCCACGCTGCCCGACAGGCCAGACACGCGCGACAGCAGCGGAGCGCTGGCGGTGTTAAGGTCCACGCCCACGCCGTTCACGCAGTCCTCCACCACGGCGTCCAGCGCACGGGCCAGCTCGCTCTGGTTCACGTCGTGCTGGTACTGCCCCACGCCTATGCTCTTGGGTTCGATCTTCACCAGTTCGGCCAACGGGTCCTGCAGGCGGCGGGCAATACTGGCTGCGCCGCGCAGGCTCACGTCCACGTCGGGCATTTCCTGCGAAGCGTATTCGCTGGCGGAGTAGACGGAGGCACCCGCCTCGCTGACGACGACCTTCTGCGGCTGCTCGGCACCCCGTTCGGCCAGGCGTTTTATCAGGTCGGCGGCGAGTTTGTCGGTTTCGCGGCTGGCGGTGCCGTTGCCAATGGCGATGAGCTGCACGCCATGCTTGAGGCAGAGCGC
>CAMLOF010000294.1 GCA_946481585.1 uncultured Macromonas sp.
CGCCTGCTCAACGCCGGGGCCGACAAGACCAGCTTCAACTCGGCGGCCATCGCCAACCCACAGGTCATCAAGGACGCATCGGCCAAGTACGGCTCCCAGTGCATCGTCGTGGCCATCGACGCCAAGCGCCGCACCCCTGAGGAAGAGCACCGCCTGGGTGCCAACGGCCAACCGCTGGGCCCGGGCTGGGACGTTTACAGCCACGGCGGGCGCAAGAACGTGGGGCTTGATGCCGTGGCCTGGGCGCGCCAGATGGCCGAACATGGTGCTGGCGAGATACTGCTCACCAGCATGGATCGCGACGGCACCAAGGCAGGCTTCGACCTGGCGCTCACCCGCGCTGTGAGCGACGCCATCGATATTCCCGTCATCGCTTCGGGCGGCGTGGGCAACCTCGACCACCTGGCCGACGGTGTGCAACAGGGCGGGGCGGACGCGGTGCTCGCGGCCAGCATCTTCCACTACGGCGAATACACCATTGCCCAGGCCAAGCAGCGCATGGCCGAGCGCGGCATCCCGGTGCGCCTCTGATGGATAAACACATGAACTGGCTCGACGAAGTCAAGTGGGACGCCCAGGGCTTGGTGCCCGTCATCGCGCAGGAGCAGGCCACGGGTGACGTGCTGATGTTCGCCTGGATGAACCGCGAGGCGCTGCAAAAAACCGCAGAACTGGGGCGTGCTGTGTATTTCAGCCGTTCGCGCGGCAAGCTCTGGTTCAAGGGCGAGGAGTCCGGCCACGTGCAGACCGTGCACGACATTCGCCTGGATTGCGACAACGACGTGGTGTTGCTCAAGGTCACCCAACTCGGCCACGAGCCAGGCATCGCCTGCCACACCGGCCGCCACAGCTGCTTTTTCCAGCGCTTCGAGGCTGATGCGCAAGGCGGCCACTGGCAGTCGGTCGAGCCTGTGCTCAAAGACCCCGAATCCATCTACAAATGACCGCCATGAGTGCATCCGGCCCACTGCCCACGTCCACCGACACGCTGCAGCGTCTGGCTGCCGTCATCGACAGCCGCAAGCCGGCCAACGGCGGCGACCCCGAGAAAAGCTACGTCGCCCGCCTGCTGCACAAGGGGCCCGACGCCTTTCTCAAGAAGATCGGCGAGGAGGCTGGCGAGGCCATGATGGCGGCCAAGGACCTGCAGCATGGCCAAGGCACGGCCCAGGCCCTGGTGGGCGAGGTGGCCGACCTGTGGTTCCACAGCATGATCGCGTTGGCTCATTTCGGCCTCAGCCCTGCCGACGTGGTGGCCGAACTGGCGCGCCGCGAGGGCTTGAGCGGCCTGGAAGAGAAAGCCCTGCGCAAAGCCAAGGCACGCGAATCCGGCGAGTGACGCCCTCAACGCAAGGAGCCAGACCGTGGAAGACGAACGCCTGCGCAGCCTCAACACCGTCGGCACCATCAGCTACGTGCTGCACCTCATCGTTGCAGTCGGCGCGTTGATACCCGGTGGCCAGTGGGGCCCTACGCTTCTGATCGTTGCGCTCATTCTCGATTTCGTCAAGAAAGACGAAGCGCTGGGCACCTGGCATGCCAGCCATTTCCGCTGGCGTATCCGTTCCGTCGTTTTTGCATTCCTGGCCTACCTGCTGACGTTTCCCCTCTGGCTCTTGTTCTTTGTTCCCGGGTGGATTGCCTGGCTCTGCATTTCCGCCTGGTTTCTCTACCGCATCGTCAAAGGCATGGTCCGCATGAACGCGGGCCAACCCATGGAGTTTGCTGAATGACCCACGACCCGAATTGCATTTTCTGCAAGATCATTTCCGGCCAGATTCCCTCTCGCAAGGTTTACGAGGACGACGAGCTTTACGCCTTTCACGACATCCATCCCTGGGCGCCAGTGCATTTCCTGCTGGTCCCCAAGATGCACATCCCTTCCATGGCGCAGCTCAGCGCGGAGCACGAGCGTCTGATGGGGCGCATGATGGTGCTGGCGCCCCGGCTCGCCGTAGAGCAGGGCTGCAACCCTTATCCGGAAGGTGGCTTCCGCATCGTGGCAAACACCGGGTTGGAAGGCGGCCAGGAGGTGCATCACTTGCACGTGCACGTGATGGGCGGTCCACGGCCTTGGGCCAGGGGCTGAGCGCGGCAGACTGAGGGTTGACCCTCACTTGAAATCGCGCAGCGGCCACAGATATTTGGGACAATGTCCCGTTGCCTGCAGGTGAACTGCCTGCGCGGCGTAGAATCGAAATCAATACTGGGGTGGGTTGCCCCAGGCACTGGAGTTTGACATGGGTTCCTTTTCCATTTGGCACTGGCTGGTTGTCCTGCTGATCGTTGTCCTGGTGTTCGGCACCAAGAAGCTCAAGAACATCGGCACCGACCTTGGCGGTGCCGTCAAGGGTTTCAAAGACGGCATGAAGGAAGGCGGCAGTGATGCCGCCGACAAGCCCGCCGCTCAGGTGACCCAAGACAAGGCCACCGCAGAAAAGACCACCATTGACGTGGAAGCCAAGACCAAGGGTTGATCCTTGGTTATTCCGCCGCCAGAAGGGCATGAGTTCTTCTGGCATCGTGCCTTTTTGCGTGAGAGCCGTGCATGATTGACTTGGGCATTTCCAAACTGGCCCTGATCGGCGCCGTGGCGCTGGTGGTGATCGGGCCGGAGAAACTGCCGCGCGTCGCCCGCACGGTCGGGACGCTGCTGGGCAAGGCGCAGCGCTATGTGGCCGACGTCAAGGCCGAAGTCAACCGCTCCATCGAGCTTGAGGAACTCAAGAAGATGAAGGAGACGGTGGAGTCGGCAGCGCGCAACGTGGAATCCTCCATCCACGAGACGACGTCCGATTTCGAGAAAACCTGGTCTGACGCGACCACTGGGCTTGAGGGCAGCGCTTCCGGCTCCTTCAACCCGGAAGATGCCTACTCTATCGGCTCGCCCGTTTACCCGGAATACCGAAACCCCAAGAAGAACTTCCGGCTCAAGCAGAAGGCCGTGCCGCAATGGTTCAAGGCCCGCACCGGTGTGCGCTCCCGTGCGCTTTCTGGTGCCGCGCGTGTGGCGCGTTTCCGGCCCAAGACCAAATCGATGTAAGTTCCTCTCATGTCCGAACCCCAAGACAAGACCGACGAGCTCGCCGGCACCGAGCAGCCGTTTGTGCAGCACCTGATCGAGCTGCGTGACCGGTTAATCTATTGCATCGCCGGTGTCGTCGTCTGCATGATTCTGCTGGCCATCTGGCCTGGTCCCAGCGGTCTCATCGACCTCATTGCCGTGCCCATCCGTGCGCACATGCCGCCAGACGTCAAGCTCATCGCGGTGGGGGTCTTTACCCCGTTCTTTGTGCCTCTCAAGGTCTTGATGATGACGGCAGTCCTGCTGGCGTTGCCTTGGCTCATCTACCAGATCTGGGCCTTCGTTGCGCCTGGCCTCTACAGCCACGAAAAGCGTTTCGCCCTGCCGCTCATCTTTTTTGGCAGCTTGCTGGCCTACATGGGCATCGCGTTCGTGCAGTTCTTCGTGCTCGACAAGATGTTCGGCTTCATCCAG
>CAMLOF010000295.1 GCA_946481585.1 uncultured Macromonas sp.
CACCATCCACCAGGACCAGATGACCCAGGCCCTGCTCACGCGCAGCGTGGACTTTGCCCTTGGCTTCTACAAACACCCCCACCCGCAAATCGCCAGCGAACTGCTGGTGAGCGGGCGGCTGTACCTGACGGTGGCGCAGACCATCTGGTCGCGCGCGCCGCGTGCCTCGTCACCTTCCACCCGGCTGGCCCGCGTGCCTGCCATACGCCTGGTGGGCGACGACCCCATGCGCCAGTCCATCGATGAGCTGGCGCAGCGCCTGGGCACCCGCGAAGGGCCCGGCATCCAGGTGCAGACATCGCGGCTGGCCGTGGAACTGGTGAAGCTGGGCATGGGCTGGACGGTGGTGGACTTCATCACCGCCACCCGGCTGGACACCACGCAGATCATGGCGCTGGAACTGCACGAGCTGCCGCCCATTTCGCTCTACAGCTACCACGCGCGCAACTCGCCGCCTGGGCTGCACGCCACACGCATGCTGGCCATGCTGCCTGCGCTGCTGCGCGAGGCGCTGTCGGCACGGGCGGCGGGGCGTTGAGCCCGTCACCGCTCCCGCAAGCTTTCGCTGGAGTGCTGCAGCAGCGGCGTCAGGAAGAACTCGATCAGGCGGCGCCTGCCGGTCTTGACCTCCGCCGTCACCGCCATGCCCGGCGTCAGCGGCACCTCGGCACCGTCCACCCGCATGCTGCCGCGCGCCATCTTCACCCGCACCGCGTAGATCAGCCCGCGCCGCTCGTCGGGTATGGCGTCGTGCGACACCAGCGTCACCGTGGCGGGCACCGTGCCGTACTTGGTGTAGGGAAAGGTCTCGACCTTGACCTCGGCCTCCTGCCCGGCCTTCACAAAGCCGATGTCCTTGTTCTCCAGGAAGGCCTCCACTTCCAGCGGGTGGTCGCGGGGCACCACGATCATCAAGGGCTGCGCCGCCGTCACCACGCCGCCCACGGTGTGCACGGCCAGCTGCTGCACGGTGCCGTCCACGGGGGAAGTGAGCGTGGTGAGTTTTTCGCGGGAATCGGCCTTGCGCAGCTCCTGCTCCAGCGCGTCGGCTTTTTGCTGGCCGTCGCTGATGTCGGCCAGGGCGGCGCGGCGGGTTTCGGCACCCAGGCTGGCCAGTTGCGCGCGGGCCTCTTCCAGCGCAGCGCCAATTTCTTGCAGGCGGCTGCGCTGGGTGGCCAGGTCGGCCTCCTGCTCCAGCCGCACCTGCTCGCGCTCCAGGTAGCCGTGGCGCGACACGTAGTCCTGCGCCACCAGCCGCTCGAAGTCCCTGGCGCGCTGCTGCGCAATGGGCACGGTCTGCTCCAGCTTGCGCACCAGTTCCTGGGTGGAGCGCAATTCGGCCTGGCGGCGCGTCACCTCGGCCTGCAGCTGGCGCTGGCGGGCGGCGTGCTCGGCCACCTGGCCCGCCAGCAGTTGCCGGGCCTGTTGCCAACGCTGGCGGTCCACGCCTTCGGGGTGGTCGAACGGCATCTGTGCCGCCTGGGCCGCCTGTGGCGTGCCGTCGAGCGCGCGCAGCAGGGCGCGGGCGCGGGCCACCTGCAGGGTGGCGGCCTCCCACTCACCCTGCAGGCGTTCCTTGTCGGCCTGGGCCAGGGTGGCGTCCAACTCCAGCAGCACCTGCCCGGCCTTCACCTCCTGGCCGTCGCTCACGGCAATGCGGCGCACGGTGGCGGTCTCCAGCGGCTGGATGGTCTTGGTGCGGTCGTTGGGCACGATCTTGCCTTGGGCTGTGGCCACCACGTCCACGTGGCCCAGCACGCTCCACAGCAGGGCCAGCACCACCAGGGCCACCAGCAGGCGCAGGGTCCAGCGCGGTGCGGCGGGCGGCGGCGTGTCCTGCAGGGCCAGGGCGGCGGGCAGGAACTGCGCTTCGTGCGGCAACCGCTCGGGCGGGGTCAGCTCGGCGCGGCGCGCCCAGGCGTGCCGCCAGGCCCGGCCGTAGCGCCCCAGCAGGTCGTGCAGGGCTTGCAGTTGCAAATTCAGCTTGTTGCTCATGGCTGCGCCCTCAAGCCAGTTGCAGCTGGTGCAGCCGGGCGTAGGGGCCCAGGTGGCCGTCTTCGCGCGGGCGCAGCAGGTCGCCGTGCTTGCCCGCCTCCACGATCTGGCCCCGCTCCATCACCACGATCAGGTCGGCGTCGCGCACGGCGGACAGGCGGTGCGCGATGATGATGACGGTGCGCCCCTGGGAGATGGCCCTCATGTTGCGCTGGATGATGCGCTCGGACTCGTAGTCCAGCGCGCTGGTGGCTTCGTCGAAGATGAGGATGCGCGGGTCGTTCATGAGCGCGCGGGCGATGGCGATGCGCTGGCGTTGCCCGCCGGAGAGGGTGGAGCCGTGTTCGCCCACCAGGGTGTCGTAACCTTCGGGCAGTTCGGTGATGAATTCGTGGGCGCCCGCCAGTTGGGCGGCGTGCATGACGGCTTCGAGCGGGGCTCCGGGGTCGGTCAGGGCGATGTTGTCCCGGATGGTGCGGCTGAAGAGCACGTTGTCTTGCAGCACCACGCCCACCTGGCGGCGCAGCGAGGTGGCGTCGGCCACGGCCAAGTCCACGCCATCCACCAGCACGCGCCCGCTCTCTGGCACGTACAGGCGCTGCACGAGTTTGGTGAGGGTGCTTTTGCCGGAGCCGGAGCGGCCCACCACGCCGAGCACGGTGCCTGCGGGCACGTCGAGCGTGACGCCTTTGAGCACGGGGGGCGCGTCGGGGCGGTAGCGGAAGACCACGTCTTCCAGGGTGACGCGCCCGCTCAGGCGGGGCAGCGCGCTGCGCTGGGCGGCCACTTCGGTGCGGGTGTTGAGGATGTCGCCCAGGCGCTGCACCGAGATGCCGGTCTGCTGGAAGTCGGTCCACAGCTGGGCCAGGCGCATGACGGGCTGGGCCACCTGCCCGGCGAGCATGTTGAAGGCGACCAACTGGCCGACGGTGATCTGGCCGTCGATGGCCAGGCGCGCGCCCAGGTACATGGTGCACACGGTGACGAGCTTGGAGACCAGGGTGACGCCGCTGCTGGCCAGGGTCTGCACGGTGGTGGCGCGCATGCCTGCGGACACGTACCCGGCGAGCTGCTGGTCCCACTGGCGGGTCCAGTGGGGTTCCACGGCCATGGCCTTGACGGTGTCAATGCCGCTGATGCTTTCCACCAGAAAGGACTGCATGGCCGCGCTGCGGTTGAACTTGTCGTGCAGGCGAGCGCGCAGCAAGGGGGTGAAGCCGAGCGACAGGGCCACGTAGCACGGCAGTGAGAGCACCACCACCAGGGTGAGCCAGCCGCTGTAGTGCCACATGACGGCAATGAAGACGACCGAGAACAAGAGGTCGAGCACCACGGTGATGGCGTTGCCAGTGAGGAAGGCGCGGATGTTCTCCAGCTCGCGCACGCGGGCCACGGAGTCGCCCACGCGGCGGGCCTGGAAGTAGGCCAGCGGCAGGGCCAGCAGGTGGCGGAACAGCCGCGCGCCCAGTTCCACGTCGATGCGGCTGGTGGTGTG
>CAMLOF010000296.1 GCA_946481585.1 uncultured Macromonas sp.
GTGTCGGGCGAGTCGTGCCGCACGGGCAGCGCGGTGCGCCGGTCGAACAGTTGGGCGGCGCGCGCGTAGAGCAACTTGAGGTGGTCGTTCAACTCGGTCATCGTGCCCACGGTGGAACGCGACGAGCGCACGGGGTTGGTCTGGTCGATGGCGATGGCCGGGGGCACGCCTTCCACCTTGTCCACGGCGGGCTTGTCCATGCGATCGAGGAACTGGCGCGCGTAGGCGCTGAAGGTCTCGACGTAGCGACGCTGCCCTTCGGCAAAAAGGGTGTCGAACACCAGGCTGGACTTGCCCGAGCCGCTGGGGCCGGTGACCACCGTCAGCTCGCCGGTGCGGATGTCCAGATCGACGTGCTTGAGGTTGTGCTGGCGAGCACCACGGATGCGGATGAGGCCGGTGCCGTCGTGGGCGGAGGCTTCTGGAGCAGAAACGGGGAGGCTGGGGGCGGTGTTGGGCTCTGACATGGTCTGCCTTGGCGGTGAAGGCAAACATTCTAGGCAGGCAATGATGACCCTTGCCTGCGCTGTGTCAGCCCGGCGGCGTGCGCCCGGCCACACCCAGGCGGCGCGCCAGCCGCACAAGGTTGGCGCGGTCCACCTGCAACTCCCGCGCGGCGGCGGCCCAGTTGTGGCCGTGGCGCTGCAGGCAGCCCTCCACCAGCTGGCGTTCAAAGGCGTCCACCCGGGAGCGCAGGCCCGCCGGGCCAGGCGTGTCGCCCTCACCCGGCACAGGCGAGGCTTGCGCCTCTTGCCCGGCTGGCACCACGCCTTGGGACTGCGGCGGCATGGCAGCGGGCAGGTCCAGATCTGCTGCCGTGAGGGTGAGGATGCGCGGCCTGGGCTGCTGGCGCCCCACTGCGCGCAGCACGCTGCGGCCGATGAGGTGCTCCAGCTCGCGCACATTGCCCGGCCAGTCGTAGCCCAACAAGGCGGCCTGCGCCGGTTCGTCCAGCCGCACGCTGCCCAGGCCCAGGCGGGAACGGTTCTCTTCCAGGAAGAAACCGCTGAGCAGCAGCACGTCGCGCCCGCGCTCGCGCAGCGGCGGCACACGCAAGGGGTAAACGCTTAGGCGGTGGTAGATGTCGGCGCGCAGCCGCCCGGCACGCACTTCGGCGGCCAGATCGCGGTTGGTGGCCACGATCAGGCGCACGTCCACGTGGTGTTCACGGTCAGAACCCAGGCGCTGCAACTGGCCGCTCTGCAGCACGCGCAGCAGCTTGGCTTGCACGGGCAAGGGCAGCTCACCCACCTCGTCCAGGAACAGGGTGCCGCCATCGGCCAGTTCGAACTTGCCCTTGCGCTCGCTCACGGCGCCGGTGAAGGCGCCGCGCACATGGCCGAACAGTTCGCTTTCCACCAGGGTGTCGGGCAAGGCCGCGCAATTGAGGCTGACCAGCGGCCGGTTGCTGCGGCTGGAGCGGGCATGCAGGGCCTGCGCCACCAGTTCCTTGCCCACGCCGGTTTCGCCAGTGACCAGCACGGTCAGGTCGCTTGCCCCCACCAGGTCGATTTCCTTGAGCATCTGCCGCATGGCAGCGCTCTGCCCCAGCAGGCGCCGGTTGGGCTGCCCTGCCGCGCGCTGGTAGCGCTCCACCTGCATGTGCTCGTCTTCTACCGCCAGCGTGAGGCGGTTGATGCGCGTGGCCGCAGCCACCGTGGCAGAAGCGAGGTTGCCGAAGGCGCTCAGCACCTCCAGGTGTTCGGGCTGAAAGCTGCCTGGTGTGAGCGCGTCCAGCGTGAGCAGGCCCCAGGGCTGCGACTCCACCTGCAGTGCGCACCCCATGCAGTCGTGCACCTCCAGGGTGCCGCTGCCGCCTTCCACCAGGCCGTCGTAGGGGTCGGGCAAGGGGCTGCCAGGCTCGAAGCGCTTGGGGCCGCCGGCCGACAGCAGCGCCTGGAAACGCGGGTGTTCCGCCACGCGGAAGCGCCGCCCCAGCGTGTCGCGGCTCAGGCCGTCAATGGCCAGGGGCACCAGCCAGTCGCCCTCCAGCCGCAGCAGGCAGGCGGCATCGCACGGAAAGAGCGTACGCAACGCCTCCAGCAGGCGGCGGTAACGCTCCGGCTCGGGCAGCGCGCGCGACAGGTCGGCCACCAGCGGCACCAGGGCCTTGATCCACAAGGAAGATGTCATTTCGACTTCAAACAGGTCATAAAAACCTGATTTAAAAGCATGTCAGTTCGACACATTAGCACACAAGTGCTTGTCCCATAAGGAGAAGTTTTTTGGCACGGGCCTTGCCATGAAGAACGCCCCGGCCCGCCGTGGCCATGTCGAACATATTGAAGGAGAACCCGTGCTCAACGACGCTCAACGCGCGATAGTCAAAGCGACCGTGCCCCTGCTGGAAACCGGCGGTGAAGCCCTGACCACCCACTTCTACCGCATCATGCTGGGCGAGTACCCCGAGGTTCGTCCCCTGTTCAACCAGGCCCACCAGGCCAGCGGCGACCAGCCACGCGCCCTGGCCAACAGCGTGCTCATGTACGCGCGCCACATCGACAAGCTGGAGAACCTGGGCAATCTGCCTGCGCAGATCATCAACAAGCACGTGTCGCTGCAGGTGCTGCCTGAGCACTACCCCATCGTGGGTGCCTGCCTGCTGCGCGCCATCCGCGAGGTGCTGGGTGCCGAAATCGCCACCGACGAGGTGCTGGCCGCCTGGGGCGCCGCCTACCAGCAACTGGCCGACATTCTGATCGGGGCCGAGGAGCAGGTGTACGCCGCCAACGCTGCCGCCCCCGGCGGATGGCGTGGTGTGCGGGTGTTCCGCGTGGAGCGCAAGGTGCCCGAGAGCAGCGAGATCACATCCTTCTACCTGCGCCCTGTGGACGGCCAGCCCGTGGTGGCCCACCAGCCCGGGCAGTACATCGGCCTGCGCATGAACATCAACGGCACGGAACAGCGCCGCAATTACTCGCTGTCTGACGCGCCCAACGGCCAGGAACTGCGCATCAGCGTCAAGCGCGAAGCGGGCGGGCTGGTGTCCAACCACCTGCACGACCAGATCCAGCCCGGTGACACGCTGGAGGTGTTTCCGCCCGCAGGCGCATTCACGCTGCAGGAAAGCGACAAGCCGCTGGTGCTGATCAGCGGCGGCGTGGGCATTACCCCCACGCTGGCGATGTTGAAAGAGGCGCTGGGCACGGGCCGCACGGTGCACTTCATTCACTGTGCGCGCAACCGCACCGTGCACGCGTTCCGCGAGGCAATTGACTCGCTGGCCGCGCTGCACCCGCAACTGCGCCGCTTCTACTGCTACGACCAGGCTGCCCCTGGTGACGGCGCGGACGCCGTGGGCCTGCTGAACAAAGACGTTCTGGCCAACTGGCTGCCCGGCCGCGACGTGGACGCCTACTTCCTGGGGCCCAAGCCGTTCATGGCGCTGGTAAAGCGCCACCTGGCCGAACTGGGTGTGCCCGAAGCGCAGACGCGCTACGAGTTCTTCGGCCCGGCGGCGGCGCTGAACTGAACCGGG
>CAMLOF010000297.1 GCA_946481585.1 uncultured Macromonas sp.
CGGGCAAGATCGGCGACGGCAAGATCTTCGTCACCCCGGTCGAGCGCGTGGTGCGTATCCGCACCGGCGAGCAGGACGAAGCAGCGATCTGACCACCAAGCACCCAAGCTTCGCTGCCCCCCGAGGGGGTGTTCGTCGCCTTGGGGCGGTCCGGCGGCGAAGTTCATTGCCCCCACGCTTCGCTGCCCCCCGAGGGGGCGTTCATCGCCTTGGGGCGGTCCGGCGGCGAAGTTCATTGCCCCCACGCTTCGCTGCCCCCCGAGGGGGCGTTCATCGCCTTGGGACGGCCCGGCGGCGACTCAGATCGTCTCCAGCCGGGCTGCCGGTGCAAAGCCGGCGGCCTCCACCAGTGCAGGCAATAGCGTTGCAATGTCGCTGGACGAGCGGACGAGCTCCATCTGCCAGTCGCTCATGAAGCCAGCTTTCGCAGAAGACTGCAGGAAGCCTTCCAGAGCATCGTAGTAACCGTTCACGTTGAGCAGGCCAATCGGCTTGTCGTGGTAGCCGAGTTGGCGCCACGTCCACACTTCGAACAGTTCCTCGAAGGTGCCAATGCCACCCGGCAGTGCCAGGAACACATCAGCGCGCTCCGCCATCATGCGCTTGCGCTCGTGCATGGTCTGCACCACGTGCAGTTCCGTGCAGTCGCGTTTGGCGAACTCCTTCATCACCAACGCTTCCGGGATGATCCCCACCACTCGGCCACCCGCTTGAAGGGTGGCATCGGCCACCATGCCCATCAGGCCATTGTTGCCCCCGCCATAGACCAACTGCCCGCCGTGCGAGCCTATCCAGCGGCCCACTGCCTGAGCGGCGTCAGCGAAGGCAGGGTCAGCGCCGGGACGTGACCCACAGTAGACACAGATCGAGAAAGCAGGCTTGTTGGTGGTCATCACGGCATTGTGGCATGGGCCAGGCGCGACCATATGGCCGCCAGCCATACCCCGCCGCACAGCAATAGGCTCAACAAAACGGCCGCGCTACCCATGTCCTTGGCTCTTTTGGAGAGGTGATGCCACTCCGGTCCAATGCGGTCGATGGCGGTCTCGATGCCTGTATTCAGCAACTCCACCACCATCACAAACACCACCACAAACACGAGTGCCGCCGTCTCCAGCCAATTTCGGCCGAGGTAAAACGCCAGAGGCGTCATCACCATGGCTGCCAGCGCTTCCTGCCGGAAAGCTGGTTCATGCCAGCCTGCGCGCAGACCTGCCAGTGAATAACGCAATGCGTGAACGAGCCGCGCCAGGCCATGGCGGCGCTTCTGTGCCTGGGGGTCTTCTTTGTTCTGTTCCATGTCAGCGTTTGGGCGCTTTGGGCTGAGAAGAGACGAGCCGGGTGCCCGCCCACGCGTCATGCCAGAACTGTCTCTGCGGGTGAAAACGCGACAGGATGGCCCAAATCGCGATCCAGCCCAAGGCCAGCACCGTCACTTCAAGAGCGGGTAACGCCCAGATGGCGCCAATAGCCAGCGGCGGCAGAAACCAGACCCAGCTCAGCACGTAACGCAGCAACGCCCGCTTCTGGGAAATGGAACGGCCATTCACATCCACCACGCGGATGTGCCAGGTCTTCATGGCCAGCGTCTGTCCCTTGGACCAGAACCAGGTGAAGTAAATGCCGAACACCACGAACAGGAATGCCTGCAGTTCATGGCGGTTGTCCAGGGCGTGGCGGGTCTGGGTCAGCGTGCTGAACAGGTAGCCAGCGATGAACACCACGCCAAACATCAGCATGCCCTCGTACAGCCAGCAAGCCATGCGGCGGGGCAGAGAAGGGGCCGTGAGCAGGGCAGAGGTGGGAGGGGGTGAAGAGGCCGAAACGGACATGAAACCAGGAGATTCAAGGCTGAATTGCCCGCGATTGTCGCATTTCGGCACTTTCCGTTCGCCGTGGAGAAAAAAAGAGGCGTGTGCGATGCTCAATTGATGTTGCAGTGCGATAATGAAAGATTGCAAAACATCAATGGCAAACGGGTCAAGGTTGCGCGAACAGGCTTCGCCATGGCTTTGGCCTCAAGTCCCAAGACTGCCTCACGAGGGTGAGTCAAGGGGCACCCAAGGTTTTTCGTTAGAGAAAATCTCGAAAGGTTCATCATGGAAATCAACAAGGCCGAAATGGCCGCGGCCGCTGCTGGCCAAACCCCCAATACCGAAGAACTCATGGGCGCCGACATCATGGTGCGGGCCCTGCAAGCCGAAGGCGTCAAGCACATCTGGGGTTACCCAGGCGGCGCAGTTCTTTACATTTACGACGCGCTCTACCGTCAAAACACCATTCAGCACGTGCTGGTGCGCCATGAGCAGGCTGCAGTGCACGCTGCTGACGGCTTTGCCCGCGCCACTGGCGAGGTCGGTGTGGCACTGGTCACCTCCGGTCCCGGCCTGACCAACGCCGTCACCGGCATTGCCACGGCGTACATGGACAGCATCCCGATGGTGATCATCTCTGGCCAGGTGCCCACGGCCGCCATCGGCCTGGACGCCTTCCAGGAATGCGACACCGTCGGCATCACTCGGCCCATCGTCAAGCACAACTTCCTCGTCAAGGACGTGCGCGATCTGGCCGAGACGATGAAGAAGGCCTTCCACATCGCCCGCAGCGGCCGCCCCGGCCCTGTGGTGGTGGACATCCCGAAGGACGTTTCTTTCAAGAAGATTCCCTACACCGGGTACCCCGAATCGGTGTCCATGCGCTCCTACAACCCGGTGCGCAAAGGCCATGGCGGTCAAATCCGCAAGGCCCTGCAGTTGCTGATGTCGGCCAAG
Source organism: uncultured Macromonas sp. (assembly GCA_946481585.1). Next base: position 2,772 of record CAMLOF010000297.1, read on the forward strand.
CGGCCCTACATCTACACCGGCGGCGGCGTGCTGCTGGGCAACGCTGTGCAGGAACTGCGCACCCTGGTGGACATGCTCGGCTACCCGGTCACCAACACCCTGATGGGCCTGGGCGCCTACCCGGCTACCGACCGCAAGTTCCTGGGCATGCTGGGCATGCACGGCACCATCGAAGCCAACAACGCCATGCAGAACTGCGACGTGCTGCTGGCGGTGGGTGCCCGTTTCGACGACCGCGTCATCGGCAACCCCAAGCACTTCGCGCAGAACGAGCGCAAGATCATCCATATCGACATCGACCCGTCCAGCATCTCCAAGCGGGTGAAGGTGGATGTGCCTATCGTCGGTGACGTGAAGGATGTGCTGACCGAATTGATCTCCATGATCAAGGAAGGCCAGCAGAAGCCCGACGCACACGCCCTGTCTTCCTGGTGGGAGACCATCGAAGGCTGGCGCAGCCGCGACTGCCTGAAGTACGACCGCAACAACACCGAGGTCATCAAGCCGCAGATGGTGATCGAGACCCTGTGGAACATGACCAAGGACGCCGATGCCTACATCACGTCCGACGTCGGTCAGCACCAGATGTGGGCTGCCCAGTACTACAGATTCAACGAGCCGCGCCGCTGGATCAACTCGGGTGGCCTGGGCACCATGGGCGTGGGCATTCCCTATGCCATGGGCATCAAGCTGGCCAAGCC
>CAMLOF010000298.1 GCA_946481585.1 uncultured Macromonas sp.
TGGCCTTGCTGCCAGGCACCAACGTTCAGGGTGCCATGGTGGTGGCTGAAAGCGTGCGCTGCGCCATTGCCGAACACCCTGTGGCGGTACTGGGGCACAACATTCCGGTCACCGTAAGCGTAGGCGTTCATGTCGGTATTCCCGGTCAAGCGCCTTACACGACCGAAGCCATGATCGCAGCCAGTGACCGGGCGCTTTACGAAGCCAAGGCACAAGGGCGAAACAGAGTCATTGCTCAATGAGAACCGTCCAGTTTGTAGACGTTGACCGCGTGGAGACCTGGTCACGCTACCGCAAAGGCTTGTGCGACAGCTGCGTGGCCAACTGCTGCACCATGCCCGTGGAGGTTCGCATGCCAGACCTCGTGCGGCTGGGGCTCGTCGATCCATTCGAAGCCGAGCATGAACAGCCAAAGCAAATTGCACGCAGGCTGATGAAAGCGGCACAGATCGACCATTTCAACCACAAGAGCAACCTTTTCACGCTTGCGCGCAGGGCCGACGGCGATTGCTGCTTTCTGGACGCTAAAACCCGCCGTTGCCAGGTTTACGAACTTCGGCCAGACACCTGCCGCAAGCACCCCCAAGTGGGGCCTAGGCCAGGCCATTGCCCATATGGGCAGGCTCGGTGAATCTGAAGTTTTTTCTTGTGATGTTCGCCCAAGTGTTTGATTTGAAACACTCTTTGAGGTTGCTCAGGTTTTCTGTGGATAACTTTGTTGAAATCTTCTGAAACAGTTGCCCAGGCCCTTGAAAATCAAGGCTTTGACTAGGCTGCGCGGATTTTGAGCAGAAAACCTTCGGCTATATAAATCAATGACTTGCGTGAGCAATGCGCCTGTTGTGCCCTGGCGTGATCAAAAGCGCTACACGGGCGGTGGCACAGGAATTTTTGTGCATAAACCCCAGCGTTTTCTGCCTTGGATGCATGCAAAATGCCCCGCATGAAGCAAAGCAAGGCACGGGTGTTTCTCCTCATATTTTTGTCGTCGTGGGCCGGTGCAAGCCAGGCCCAGGCGCGGTTGGACTGCCAGGTCACTTACGCGGGTGTCACCCATGAGGTGACAGCGCAACCCGTGACCAATCCCTACAACGTGCCTTCCGTGGACATTGGTGGACGCTTCCAGTTCAAACCCATTCTGGTGGGGCAGGGGGCGGATGTGCAGCGGGCACTGGTGTACGTGTACTTTGTGACCCCACGGCAGCCTGTGCTCATCCAGCAGGCCAAGTACTTGCCGCCTTTCCCTGCGCTCGGTGGTAGCCAAGCCATCGACCTGACCGGCGAACAGCGCCTGTATGCTGGTACCCAGGAGCGTGAACTGATCTACAGCTGCGCTTTGCATGGGGTGCAGCCATGAGGGCGCTGCTGGTTGCCGCTTGCCTGGCGTTGGCTTGTGGGTTTACGTCGGCGCAAGAAGCCAAGTTCTCTCTGGTGTTTGCCGGAGACACCACCCTGGATGACGCCCCTGGCGCCTTGATCCAGCGCGGTGGCGACCCGTTCGCGGCTTTTGCCTCGCTCTTCGCGCAAGCTGACTTGCGGATCGTCAACCTTGAATGCGTCGTCGCCACCACGGGCGAACCTGCCGACAAAAACTACACCTTCCGCGCGCACCCCAGGGTGTTGCCTGTGCTTCGCAAGCATGTTGACGGCGTTACGCTTGCCAATAACCATTCCGGGGATTACGGCAGACAAGCCTTTGCGCAGATGCTCGGTTTGTTGCGTGACGCCGGGCTGGCGCAGGCCGGTGGCGGCATGAATCTGACACAGGCTCACACGCCGTGGATGTTGGAGCGCCAAGGCTTGCGCGTGGCGGTGCTCAGCTACAACGAATACATGCCCCGCAGCTTCGAGGCCGCGCACGACGCGCCCGGCATCGCCTGGAGTGAAGACGAGCAAGTGGTGGACGACATTCGCCTTGCCCGCGCCCACCACAAGGCCGATCTGGTGCTGGTGTTCATGCACTGGGGGTGGGAAAACGAAACCGTCGCCAACCCTCGCCAGCGGCAACTGGCGCGCCGCATGATCGACGCTGGCGCCGATGCGGTCATCGGCGGGCATCCGCACGTTACCCAGAACATTGAACATTACCAAGGCAAGCCCATCATCTACAGCGTGGGCAACTTCATCATGAAGGAAACCGACAACGCCATGCAGCGGCAGGCATGGGTGCTGCGAATGGAGTTTGACCGGCAAGGTGCAACCGGTTTTGAGACCCATGTTGCGCGACTGGATGCAAGAGGCATTCCCCGCCGAGACCAGAGCACGCCCAGCCCTTGCTGGCGCAGGGGACAGGCGGAAGTGAGCACTTGCATTGCGGGGCGACCTCGCTGATATTTCCCTGTTTTCTGCTCAATTCCCCTCAATCTGGGAAGATGGCAGGCACCATGAGCCTTGGTCTTGCTTCCTTCCTGACGTTGGGGCGGCGCCTGAGAACCTGGTTCGCCGTCATTCTTGCGGCTGGCGTCTTGTCTGGCTGCGGCCTGGTCACGCTCGCCTACAACCGTATACCCACGCTGCTGTACTGGAAGCTCGACGGCATGGTCGATCTGTCCACGCCCCAGAGCGCCTGGCTGCGCGGCGAGATCGACCGCTGGCACGCCTGGCACAGACGAACTCACTTGCCTGCCTATGCCAGTGCCTTGGCCGAATGGCGTGGACTGGCCGCAGGCGACCTGACGCCCGCCATGGTGTGCGAGCGGTTTGAACGGGTGCGCACCTGGATTGACGAAATGGTCTTGCAGGGCATGCCTGCCCTGGCCCGTTTGGCGCAGGAGTTGACCCCTGCGCAGATTGACCATCTGCGGCGCCATTACCAGAAGGAAGACGAAACCTTCCGGCAAGACTTCATGAACGGCAACGGCAGCGTCAACCAGAAGCGCGTCAGCCGCGCCATAGACCGCGCCGAGATGTTCTACGGCACGCTCACTGCTGAACAGCGGCTCTGGGTTCGCCAGCGGCTGCAACAGTCGGCCTTTCGCCCAGAGCAAACGTTGACCGAACGCCAGCGCCGCCAGACCGACTTGCTGGACACACTGGCGCGCATACAGTCAGGCGCCCCCGCCCGCGCCGGCCTGCAAGATTACTGGAGCCGGGTGAAGCGTTCGCCCATAGCCGCGTACAACGCCTATGCCGATGCGGCGACCCGCGATGGCTGTGCCTTCGTGGCCGAACTGCACAACCGCACAACCCCAGAGCAGCGCCGCCTGGCTGTGCAACAGCTCTTGGAATACGAACAGGCATTCCGCGCTTTGGCCATAGAGCCCTGAGCATAAAAAAACCCGCTGGGGTTGCCAGCGGGTTTTGACGGGACGCTTCAGGTCGCCGGGCAGAATTACATGCCCATGCCACCCATGTCGCCCATACCACCCATGCCGCCAGGCATGGCAGGAGCGTCTTCCTTCGGAGCCTCAGCCACCATGCACTCGGTGGTCAGCATCAGCGAAGCCACGGA
>CAMLOF010000299.1 GCA_946481585.1 uncultured Macromonas sp.
CCTTGGGGAACAGCGGCGTGAGGTTCTCGAACATGATCTTGTGCTTGTTCTGCTCCGGGGGCAGGCCGTTGATCTTGTCGAGCTTGTTCAGCGCGAAGTAACGCTCGCCGTCCTTGGGGATGCGAACTTCACCTTCGATCATGTCGCCGGTGTGCAGGTTGAAGCGGCGGATCTGGCTGGGCGAGATGTAGATGTCGTCTGTGCTGGCGGTGAAGCTGGTGTCCATCGCACGCAGGAAGCCGAAGCCGTCGGGCAGCACTTCCAGCACGCCGTCGGCGAACACCTGCTCGCCAGCCTTGGCGCGCTTCTTGATGATGGCAAACATCAGCTCCTGCTTGCGCATGCGCCCGGTGTTTTCGATTTCCAGGGCTTCGGCTTGCTTGAGCACTTCAGACACGTGCAGTGCCTTGAGTTCGTTCAGGTGCATGGAGTCACTCCTGTGAGGAGTCTGTGGTGTCGGAGGGGGGAGGGGAGGTGCCGCGGCTGTGCTGGCGCGGACACATCAGGCAATGCGTGGGTGCATGAAAACACCCGATGTCCGGATTATGACAGGAAAACTGCCCGGGCATTGCACCCGGGCGTGACGTCGGGCCGTCAGGCCAGTTGCTGGTCGATGAAAGCGGTGAGCTGAGCCTTGCTCAGCGCGCCCACTTTGGTGGCTGCCAGTTGACCGTCCTTGAACAGCATGAGCGTGGGGATGCCGCGAATGCCATACTGGGCGGGCACGTTGCGGTTCTCGTCCACGTTCATCTTGGCGACCTGCAGCTTGCCGTTGTAGCTGGTGGCCACTTCGTCCAGGATGGGGGCGATCATGCGGCAAGGACCACACCACTCGGCCCAGAAGTCCACCAGCACCGGCGCACTGGCTTTCACCACGTCGGTTTCGAAGGTTGCGTCGGTAACGTGTTTGATCAGCTCGTTGGCCATGGATGCGCCTCGGTGTTGTCGCAGCAGATGTAAAAAATAAGGTGACGAGCCTTGACCCCGGCACTGGCTCCACAGTTAGGGCTGCTTGGTTCCCCACCTGACCCGGTTGGCCGCTTCACCATGCGGGAAGGCCCGTCAGCGTGGATTGTATGCGACAGGGGAATACCCTGCCGCCGACGCAGGCAGAAGGGATGTGTCATGTCATCTTCGGGTCATGTTTTTTCGATAGATTCCGCCAGATTTCACTCACAGTTGCGTCTAGCATGAACAAATCTCGTCCTGTTTCCCGCCGGGTTGCGCTTGGGGTCGTGGCGGCAGTTTCTCTGGGAGCGGCCGCTCCGTTCAGCCGCGCCACGGCTTACCCGGAGCGTCCTGTTCGCATCGTTGTTCCGTTTGCGCCTGGTGCCGGCACAGATGCCATTGGCCGCCTGATTGCCAGCAAGCTTGGCGAGTCGTTGGGTGCGAGCTTCGTGGTTGAGAACCGCACCGGGGCATCTGGAGCTATCGGTGCACAAGCCGTGGCGCAGAGTCCCGCTGATGGGCATACGCTCTTGCTTGCTGCCGCACCTTTCACCACGGTTCCTGCGGCTCTGCCATCGGCAGGTTATGACCCTCTGGTTCATTTTGCCCCTGTGGGCATGTTCGCCACAGGGCCCCTGGTTTGGGCCGTGGGCCCACAGGTGCCGGTAACCAAACTGCAGGACTTGATTGCACTGGCAAAGCAACGCCCCGGGGTTCTCAACTATGGTTCTGCGGGTGTGGGCGGCATCAATCACCTGGTGCTTGAGCTCTTCAAGGTCCGAACGGGCACGTTTATCACGCACATCCCGTACCGGGGCATTGCGCCAGCAACTCTTGATGCCATGAGCGGTCAGATCCAGCTCGTGACGGGGACCATACCCGCGCTCGCGCCGCTGATCCGGGACGGGCGCTTGCGAGCCCTGGCGGTGACCAGTGCGCGCCGTTCACCCGCGTTGCCTCACGTTCCCAGCATGGCGGAGGCAGGGCTGGCAGACTTTGACGTGTTGAATTATTTTGCTTTGATGGCGCCCCGCGGCACGCCAGATACCGTAGTCGCGCAGCTCAACGCCGGGCTGGAGCGTATCGTTCGACTGTCCGACGTCCAAGCGCGCTTGAATGCCGATGCGCTGGAGCCGGCGACGGGCTCGCCGGAGGCTTTGGCCCGCTTTCTGCGTCAGGATTTCGACGGCTGGAAGGATGTGGTGCGACGCCAGGGGTTGAAGATCGACGCGCTGTGAGCGGCTTGGTGCGCGGGCGGCGGCCACCGATAGAATCCCCCCATGTCTTACGTTGTCCTGGCCCGCAAGTACCGCCCCAAGAACTTTGCCGAAATGGTGGGGCAGGAGCACGTCGTGCAGGCCCTGGGCAATGCGCTTACCACCCAACGGCTGCACCACGCCTACCTGTTCACGGGCACCCGGGGCGTGGGCAAGACCACCGTCTCGCGGATATTGGCCAAGTCGCTCAACTGCACCGGCCCTGACGGGCAGGGGGGCATCACTGCCACGCCTTGCGGTGTGTGCCAGGCCTGTACCGACATCGATTCCGGTCGTTTCGTCGATTACACCGAGTTGGACGCCGCATCCAACCGAGGTGTGGATGAAGTGCAGGCGTTGCTCGAGCAGGCGGTTTACAAGCCGGTGCAGGGGCGCTTCAAGGTCTTCATGATCGACGAAGTGCACATGCTCACCAACACCGCCTTCAACGCCATGCTGAAGACGTTGGAGGAGCCGCCCGAGTACCTGAAGTTCGTTTTGGCCACCACCGACCCGCAAAAGGTGCCGGTGACGGTGCTGAGCCGCTGTCTGCAGTTCAATTTGCGCCCGATGGCTCCCGAGACGGTGTTGGAGCACCTGACACGGGTGCTTGCCGCCGAGAATGTGCCGGCCGACCCGCTGGCGTTGCGCTTGTTGGCACGTTCAGCTCGGGGTTCCATGCGCGACGCGCTCAGCCTCACCGATCAGGCAATAGCTTTTGGCGGCGGCCAACTGCAGGAAGCAACCGTGCGCCAGATGCTGGGCGCGGTGGACCGCAGCCATGTGTGGACGCTGATTGAGGCGTTGGCATTGGGCGACGGCAAGGCCGTTGTGGAGACGGTGGATGCCTTGCGGCTGAATGGCTTCAGCGCCGCCTCCACCTTGGAAGAAATGACGGGTGCGCTGCAGCGTATGGCTGTGGCGCAGGCGGTGCCCGGCATGGTCGCCGATGCCAGCGACCCGGAGGCCGTGGAAGTATCCAGACTCGCCGTCGTATTGCCGCCCGATGAAACCCAACTTCTCTACAGCCTCTGTCTGCATGGGCGCGGCGAACTTGGGCTGGCGCCTGACGAATATGCGGCCCTGACCATGGTGTTGCTGCGCTTGCTGGCGTTCAAACCGGCAGGGGCGGAAAAAAAAACTCTGAAAACGCCGGTTGAGGTGCCTGCGCCGGTCAAGATGGCCGCCGCACCCGCACCCGCACCCGCACCCGCACCCGCACCCGCACCCGCACCCGCAC
>CAMLOF010000300.1 GCA_946481585.1 uncultured Macromonas sp.
CGAGGCGGCAGACCAGTGCTCGCGGCCCGTGGGTGCGTGCGGCAGCAGGGCGCGCTTGCGCTCCACGTCGTGCGGGAAGCCGCCGCAGGCCAGCACCACGCCCCGGCGTGCACGGATGGTCACTTCGCCCTCAGGTGTGGCAGCCACCGCGCCACAAACGCGTTCATCGTCGCGCAGCAGCCGTTTGACCGGGCTGTTCACGCGAATGTCCACGCCCCGGTCCAGGGCAGACTTGGCCAGCGCCGCCACCAGGGCGTTGCCGTTGACCAGCCGCATGCCGCGCCCATGCAGCAGCAGGTCTTTCCAGTGGCGCAGCACCAGCCGCGTCACGTACAGGAAGGACGGCCAGGCCCGCAACGCATTGAGGAAGTGGCGCAACTCTGCGCCCGATGCAATGCCCATGCCCCACAGCGTGGTCTCGGGCAGGGGTGGTTTCAGGTCGCGTATACGCGGGCCCAGCGACCGGCCGTCGAAGGCGGCGGCGCACAGCGAGCGGCCGCCCTTGGATGCGTGAGGCGAACGTCCGTGAAAGTCGGGGATGACGTTGCCGTCCATGAAGCGCAACGCAGTCTTCGTGTTGAAGAAATCCGCCATGCGGGGCGCGTGTTCCAGGAAGGTGCGCGCGCGGGTTTCGTCAAAGCGTTCACCCAGTTCGTGGCGCAGGTAGCCCAGCGGCTCGTCGATGTTCTCGACAATGCCTGCGGCTTGCGCCAGCGGGTTGCGGGGCACCCACATCCAGCCGCCCGACCAGGCCGTGGTGCCGCCGAACTGCGGCTCCTTTTCCAGAACGATGACCTTGAGCCCCAGGTGTGCAGCTGTCACCGCCGCAGACAGACCGCCCGCGCCAGAGCCGATGACCAGCAGGTCGCAATCAAGAGAGGACTGGGTGTCGGCAGCGGGCATGGCGGGGTTGAACGCGGGTCAGACCGCGTAGATGGGCTTGCGGCCGTCAGCGGCGGGGGTGCCGCCGGTTTCGGCCGTGAGGTTGAAGAAGGGCGATGCACCGCTGGCCGCAGCCAGTTGCGCAGCGGTGGAAAGCAGCTCGGGCGCCAGAGCGAGCATGCGCTCTTGCGTGAAACGCACGGTGGGGCCTGCGATGGTGATGACGCCGATGGCAGGTTGACCTTGAAAGCGCACCGGTGCCGACATGGCCGACAGGCCGAGGCTGTAGGTGTCGGTGGTCATGCTGTAGCCGCGTTCGCGTGTGGCGTGCACGGCCTCCAGCACCGCTTGCAGGGTGGTGGGGGCGGCAGGGCCGAACTGCTCGGGCAGGCCAATGCCTTGTTTGGCCACCAGGGCCAGAGCGGCGTCGTCGCTCATGGTGGACATCCAAGCCCAGCCGGACGATGAGCACGACAGGCGCGCGTCGCTGCCCATGTCTGGGTCGTAACGCAGGCCTTGGCGCGCACCTTGGGCGCGGGCCACCCAGGTGAGGCGTTCGCCGTCCACCACCGACAGGCGCACCAGCTCGCCCGACACTTCGGCCAGGCGGTTCAGCAGCGGCTGCGCAATGTCCACGATGCCGCTGTTGCTCAGGTAGCTCAGCCCCATGGAAACGAGCTTGGTGGTCAGCAGGTAGTCGCCATGGCCGCGTGCCTGGCGCACATAGCCCAGGCGCACCAAGTCGGCCAGCAGGCGGTGCACCGCGCTGCGCGGTATGTTGAGCTGGTCGGCAATGGCGGCCAGTTCCATGCCTTCGCCATGTTGCGACAGCAGTTCCAGAATGCCGAGGGTGCGTTCGAGTACGCCGTTCATAGCTCGTTTTCTCCGTTTCTTGATGACCCGGGCAGGGTACAGGAAACGGCCTGTCCGCTGACGGCTGCCTCGTGCACGGCCAGCGTGGCCTGCAGGGTGCGCAAGCCGTCCAGCGCGCTGCACAGCGGCGATTCGCGGCCGTCGATCACAGCGGCAAAGTGCTGCAGCTGGCGTTCGTATGGGTCGGCGGTATGCACCATGGTTTGCTCGCGCGTCATCTCGGCGTGCCACTGGCGTTCGCCCCGGTAGCCCCACAGTGCCAGGTCGGGCAGCGATAGCGAGCCATGCGTGCCCGCGATGAAATGCGACTGCACCTCCTGGCGCGGGTACTGCCCTTGTTCTCCCGCGCAGAAGTCCCAGCACCAGGGGGATGCTGCTGTGTCAGACACCACCACGGTGCCCAGCGCGCCGTTGTCAAAGCGCAGTACGGCGGCGGCAGTGTCTTCCACCTCGAAGCCGCGCACGGCATGGCTGTCCACGGCCTGCACCGATGTGATCTCGCCCACCAGAAAGCGCAGCATGTCGATGTCGTGGATCAGGTTGATCAGCACCGGGCCGCCACCGGCCTGGCGGCGCCAGGCCACGTCGAAGTAGCTGTCGGGCTTGAGGAACATGGCAAACACCATGGCCGACACCAGGCGGCCCAACCGCCCCTGTTCGATCAACTCGCGGGCGCGCCGGTTGATGGGGTTGTGGCGCCGGTGGTGCCCCACCAGCACGGGGGTCTTGTGGGCGGCCACGGCATCCACCAGGCGCTGCGCGTCGGCCACGGTGTCGGCAATGGGCTTTTCCACCAGCGCGGGAATGCCGCGCGCCAGGCAGTCACTGGCCACGGCCACGTGTGTGGCGTTGGGCGTGGCCACGATGGCGCCTTGCGGGCGGGCCTGGTCCAGCAGGCTCAGATGGTCGGCAAACCAGGGGGCGCCCACGCTGCGCGCCAGGGCCTCGCCTGCGGGCGTCGGGTCGGCAATGCCCGCCAGTTCCAGGTTGGGCGCGCGCAGGATGCGGTCAACGTGCGTGCGGCCGATGGCGCCGGCGCCAATGACTGCTAGGCGGGTGGTGTTCATGGGGCTTGTCTCTCTTTGTTGGTCTGCTTGGGAGCGAGTGTATTGAAAAACAGAACGAAATTCAATAGTTGAATAGTATTCCACTTTTATGTATGATCCGCTCCACACCCTGACAACAAGGCTGAGAGACATGACCGACACACTCAACGGCGCCACGCGGGTCCACTTCATCGTGGGTGACCCCATCGCCCAGGTGAAATCGCCCGCTGGCGTGACCCAGGCGTTCGCCGACCACGGCCGCAATGCCATCTGCATTCCCGCTCACGTTTCTCCGGCCGATCTGGCAGGGTGGACGGCAGGCATCTCCAAGGCCCAGAACGTGGACGGCATCATCGTCACGGTGCCGCACAAGTTCGCCTGCCGCGAGCTGTGTGCCACGGTGTCGGAACGGGCGGCCTTTCTGGGGGGCGTGAACACCATGCGCCGCAACCCAGACGGCACCTGGCACGGCGACATGTTCGACGGCCTGGGTTACGTGGAAGCCATGCGTGCCAAGGGCTGCGAGCCCAAGGGGCAGCGGGTGCTGTTGGTGGGCGCAGGTGGCGCAGGATCCGCCATTGCCCATGCCTTGGTGGTGGCGGGCGTGTCTGAACTGGCCATTCACGACGCAGACG
>CAMLOF010000301.1 GCA_946481585.1 uncultured Macromonas sp.
ATGCCACCCGTGAAGATGGCGTTGCGGTTGTACAGCAGGTGGTGCGCGGTGATGGTGGCGCCCAGGAAGCGGTCGGCTTCGGCCACGTATTGCGCAGCCTCGCGGGTGGTGATGTGCTCCATCACGATCTTCAGCTCGGGGAAGTCGCGGCGCAGCGGGGCGAGTTGCTGTTCGATGAAGACGGCCTCGCGGTCGAAGAGGTCGATGTCTGGGCTGGTGACCTCGCCGTGAACGAGCAGCAGGATGCCCTCGCGCTGCATGGCTTCCAGCGTCTTGTAGGTCTTGCGGATGTCGGTCACACCCGCGTCGCTGTTGGTGGTGGCACCGGCGGGGTACAGCTTGCACGCCACCACGCCCGCAGCCTTGGCACGCGCAATCTCTTCGGGCGGCAGGTTGTCGGTCAGGTAGAGCGTCATCAGCGGCTCAAAGCTGACGCCAGCAGGCACAGCGGCCAGAATGCGCTCCTTGTATGCCAGCGCCTGGGCCGCCGTGGTCACGGGCGGCTTCAGGTTGGGCATGATGATGGCGCGGCCGAACTGCGCGGCTGTGTGCGGCACAACGGTGTTCAGCGGCGCGCCGTCGCGCACGTGGAGGTGCCAGTCGTCGGGGCGGGTGATGGTGAGGCTGGTGAGGGGGGCGGATGAACTCATCCTGCTATTTTCTCACCAGCGCCATCCTCAAAGGGTGTAGTCGCCGCTGGCCTCGGGCTGGAAGAGGATGTCCACCACCCGTGCGTCAACCTGTTGCCCCGCTGGCGTGCCCCAGGTCACCGTGTCGCCCTTGCGCGCACCCAGCAATGCAACACCCAGCGGCGACAAGACCGACACAAAGCCTGCGGAGGGCTCGGCGTCTGCGGGGTAACACAGCGTCACCTTGCGTGGAGGCTCGCCCGTCTGGTCGGCCAGCAGCACCTGTGAATACATGGTCACCAGCCCCTCCGGCACTTCACGAGGCAAGAGCAGGTCGGCATTGTCGAGCACGTCACGCAATCCGTCATGCTGGCCTTGGCGAGGCAGAAGTTTGAGGATTCGGGCGTGGTCAAGCGCACTCAATGTGCGAATGGTTGAGGAAACAGTCATGAACGCTCTCTGGGTGTGCGGCCTTGATAGCCGACAGCGCCTGGGAGAGGCCCGGTGGTCCAGAGACGGCGCGATGATGGATGAGTTTGGACCGCCGGGCTCAGGACTCTGCGGGGACGAACGTCCACAGCAGAGCCAGCGTCAGGCAGGGGCGCGCACCCGCCTCACGACCAAACAGGGCGTGACGGCGGTACGAAGATGCTCGCGCGCGATTGTCCATGGAGCCGATTGTAGGCAGTCTGCCCCTTTTATGCTTTGGCGGGCAAACGCGGCGTGCTGCCAGCACCAGGCAAACGACGCAAGGCCTCACCTTGACTCGCGTCATGGCGGCTGTCCAGGTGAAAGGCTGAGATGGCTCGCGCAAGCCCTTCTGCCTGGTCGCGCAGGCTCAATGACGCAGCAGCACTTTCCTCGACCAGCGCAGCGTTTTGCTGCGTAACGTTTTCCAGGGAGTCGATCGCGGCGTTGATGTCACGGATGCCTGAGCTTTGCTCCCGCACAGCCGACGTGATTTCACCCACAATATCGGCCACGCGCTGGATCGACTGCTGGATTTCCTGCATGGTCTGCCCGGCGGTGGCCACCAACCCCGCGCCCGTTTCCACCTGCGCCACGGACGTGCCGATCAGGTCCTTGATCTCGCGGGCAGCCTGCGCACTGCGCTGCGCCAATGTGCGTACCTCACCGGCCACCACGGCAAAGCCGCGCCCTTGTTCACCCGCTCGTGCGGCTTCCACCGCTGCATTCAATGCCAGGATATTGGTCTGGAAAGCGATGCCGTCAATAACGCCGGTGATGTCGGCAATCTTCTTGCTGTTGATGTTGATGCGGTCCATGGAGGTGACCACATCGCCCATCACCTGCCCACCCTTGCTGGCCACCGCCGACGCATGTGAAGCCATTTCGCTGGCCTGCTGGGCATGGCGGGCGCTCTGGTCGACCGCCTGCACAAGTGTGTCCATGGTGGCTGCGGTGCCTTGCAGGTTCCCTGCAGCCATCTCGGTGCGCTGGGACAGATCGGCGTTGCCCTGCGCAACTTCGCTGGAAGCTGTGCGGATTGAATCCACGCTCTGGCGCACATTGCTCACCAGATCGCGCAAGGCGTCCTGCATGGTCGCGATAGAGGTCAGCAGTCGACCTGTTTCGTCACGGCCAGATGCCGCCACCGACGTAGCGAGGTTCCCGGACGCGATGCGCTCGGACACCCCGACAGCCTCCTGCAACGGCCCGATCACCGAACGCCCTATGAGCCACGACATGAAGGCGGACAAGAAGAGCGTGAGAGCGAACACACCCGCCAGCGTCATGAGCGCAAGGTCGATCGTGGAAAGCACCTCGCCTTTCACGGAGCCCACTTGCGACTCCAATGTCTCGGCGTACTTGGCGGCCATCTTCTTGGCCTCCTCGAAGCGCGCCAGCGGCTCCTTCAATGCCTCGAACGCGCCGTCGGCATCTGCAAAACGGTTGTCGGCAAGCTGCACCGCGAATTGTTCGACCCCTGTGCGGTATTGCTTCACCACGGCCCACATGCGGTCCAGCTCCGCCTGTCCTGCAGGGTCGGCTGTCATGTCGCGCAGACGCTTGAAAGCGGCCTCTGCACTGGTTTGAGAGGCCTCCCAGAGTTTCCTGTGCCGCTGCACCTCTTCGGTGTTGAAGTTGCTGGCCACCATGTCCGATTCGCTCACCCGGGCCTGGAGCAGGTGCTCAAGCATTTCCGCGTGCGCCAGACGCATGGGGTAGTAGCGCTCGGTCATGTCCTGCAAGCCGTTGCGTCCGGCCGTCAACCCGAAAGCCGAAACCGCAACCACCAGTGCCAGGAAGAAGCACGCGACGACGGCATTGGCCGCCAGGCGTGTGCGGATCGAGAAGCGATTCAGCATGACACTCTCCTGCCTTTCGAATCAAACACCTGTGGCAAACGCAAACAGCATGCCACCACAGCCCGCCTTTGGATGGCGGGCATGGACAGACATCGGGCCAAGCAAGGAGTGGCCGTCAGTGCTGGAGGATCTTGTTCAGGAAATCCTTGGTACGCGGCTGGCGAGCTTCGGGGTTGCCGAAGAATTCGTCCTTGCTGCAGTCTTCCAGGATCTTGCCGCCAACGTCCATGAAGATGACGCGGTTGCTGACCTTGCGCGCAAAGCCCATTTCGTGCGTGACGCACATCATGGTCATGCCCTCGCCTGCCAGGCCAACCATCACGTCCAGCACCTCGCCCACCATCTCGGGGTCGAGCGCGGAAGTGGGCTCGTCGAACAGCATGACGATCGGGTCCATGGACAGCGCGCGAGCAATGGCCACGCGCTGCTGCTGGCCGCCGGAGAGCTGGCCGGGGAACTTGTCCTTGTGCGCCATCA
>CAMLOF010000302.1 GCA_946481585.1 uncultured Macromonas sp.
ACCCGGCAACGCCACGCCTGGTAGGCTCGCTCGACCTGAACCCCCGGCTCAAGGGCGCGAATTTTCAGTACAGCAGCAGTTGGCTCGAACACGGCTTCTCGCTGAGCCCGGACTTGCCTCTGCGGCCGGGTGAGTTCTTGCCCGAGCCAGAGCACCTGCCCGGTGCCATTGACGATGCGCGCCCTGACCGCTGGGGTGAGCGGGTCATTCGGCAGATCGACGCGCCCAAGCGGCTGTCGATTCTGGAATACCTGTTCTTTGCCGGTGATGACCGGTTTGGCGCGCTGGGTGTGTCGCTGCAAGAGGACCGGTATGTGCCATGCGACCGCGACCCGGTGCCACACCTGGGTGAAGTGGCGGCGATCTACGAACTGGTACAGGCCATTGAGGCAGGCCAGCAGATTGACGAAAGCCGGGCGCGGCTGATTCGCCCCGGCGCCACGCTGGGCGGCGCCAAGCCCAAGGCGCTGGTCAACATCGACGGACAAGTCTGCATCGTCAAGTTCCCCGAGCGCGACGAGGCCATGGACGTGGGGCTGGTGGAGCACGCCACGATGACCCTGGCGCACAGGGCTGGCCTGGTGCCTGCCAAGACCTGGCCCATAGACCTTGGCGGATCACGCGGGCATGCGGTGGCGGTGCAGCGGTTCGACCGCGTTCAAGGGGGCGCACTGCAGCAAAACAGGCGTTTGCATGCCATGTCGTTGAGGTCGGCCATTCGGGCGATAGGCGGCGAATTCAGCTACGCGGAATTTGCGCTCTACCTGCGCCGCTACGCCCCGGCGCATGAAGCGCTGCACATGGCGGCCACGCTCTACAGGCGCATGGTGTTCAACATCCTCATGGACAACACCGACGACCACGAGAAGAACCATGCGCTGGTCTTTGACGATGGGCACCAGCCCCATCTGGCGCCAGCTTTCGATTTGTTGCCTTCGTGCCAGAACCTGGGTTACCAGCAGATAAGTGTGGGCGCGCGTGGCAGCGAGTCCACGCTGGAAAACGCCTTGAGTGACTACAAGGCCTTCCGCCTGACGCAAGCGCAGGCACGGCAGCACATCTGTGAAGTTGCCGGTGTGGTGGCTGGTTGGCGCAGTCACTTTGAGTCGGTGGGTGTGACCGCAAAAGACATTGAACTGCTCAGTGCAAGCATCGACAGGCCCTTTCTGCGGGAACAGCGCACCGAGACCGCCAAGAAAGCTGTGTAGGCATTTCGCTGACAAGCCGCACCCGCAGCGCCGACACGCCGAACAGCCGCTTTCCGACTCCAGAAAAACTGGCGGGATTTCACAATCCTTTTCAACGCATCGACTTTTCTGGAGTGTGAGCATGACCACCGCAACCGCCGACGACACCGCACGCACCGCCTCTTCTGCCCAGGCTGAGCAGCTGCTCGCCGAGATCCGCGAAGCCAACCTCACCTACCTGATGCTGGCGCAGCAACTCATCCGCCAGGACAAGGCCGAGGCAGTGTTTCGCCTCGGCATCAGCGAGGCGTCTGCCGAGCTGATCGCGGCGCTGTCGCCCGCGCAGGTGCTCAAGCTCAGTTCCACCAACACGCTGCTGTGCAGCTTCCGCGCCGACGACGAGATGGTGTGGAGCCTGCTGACCAGCAACCACGCCCCCAGCCGCGCAGGCAGTGAGGCCACCCAGCGCCTGCACGCGGGCATTCTGATGGCAGGCCGCCTGGCCGCCGTCTGATTGCGCCCCATGTGCATTGGCGTGGGTCAGGTCATTGCTTTGATCATTGAGCGGGCGTGAGGACGATCGACTCCACCCGGTTGCGCCCGCTGCCCTTGGCGTTGTAGAGCGCTTCATCAGCCCGCGCCACCACGGCTTTGCCGGCGGTGTCGCTGGGGTGCGAGACGCTGTGGCCAACGCTCACCGTGACGCGGCCTACCTCGGCAAACGGGGTGTCCTCCACGGCCTTGCGGATCTTTTCTGCCACGAGTTGCCCTTCGGCTGGCTCGTGGGCCTCGGGCAGCAGCACCACGAATTCCTCACCGCCGTAGCGCGCCACAAAGTCGGTGGAGCGGGTGCAGCCTTGCAGCACCTGGGCGAGCTGCCGCAGCACGTCGTCGCCCACCTGGTGGCCGTGGGTGTCGTTGATGCGCTTGAAGTGGTCAGCGTCGATGACCAGCAGGGTGAAGCAGCGGCCCGTGCGTTTCATGGTCAGCAGCAGTTCGTGCAGCTTTTCCTCGAAGCGGCGGCGGTTGTACACGCCGGTCAGCCCGTCCACCGTGGCGCGCCTTTCCAGCTCGCGGTTGGCTTCGGTCAGGGCCTCTGTGCGTTCGGCCACCTTGCGCTCCAGCGACGCGTTCATGGTCTCCAGTTCGCGCTCGTGGTTCAGCATGGACTGTGTCATGCGGCGCAGGGTGCTGCTCAGGCGGTCCACCTCCAGCACGGCCAGCCCTGCGGGGAACTCCGGGGTGCCCTGGCGCTGGTCTAGGCGTTCGGCGGCTTCTGCCAACAGTTCAATGGGGCGGCTGATGCGCGCGGCCATGCGGTACGCCACCCAGGCGAACACCAGGGCGGCCAGCACGCCCAGCATCAGCAGCCTGTTGCGCAGGTCGTGGATGGGTTGCACGGCGGCGTCCAGTGGCTGGCGCAGCACAATGCGCCAGCCCAGGTCGGTGCTGCGTATGGGCAGCACCGTGGCCACGCTGGTCAGGTAGTCTTCGCCGTCCTGCCACCTCACCACCTGGTGGTGTTGGCCGGGGTCCATGGCGGGCAGCCGAAAGTCGCCCGCCAGGTGTTGCGGGTAGAGCACGATGCCGTCCTGGTTGACGATGAGCAGCTCGACGTGCCGCTGCAAGCGCTGCCGGTCCACCGAGTCCTGCACCGTGTCGGTCACCCAGTCCCAGTGCGCGTGCGCACCCACCACGCCTCGCAGGCGGTCTTGTGCGTCATAGATGGGGGCCGCGAAATCGATGAAGCGCAGCAGATCGCCATCGGTGCTGCCGGGCATCAGCTTGGCCAGCAGCACGGCGTCGTGCACGTCGCCCACGAAAACCCCGCCTTTAGCGTTCTGGAACCAGGGGCGTTGGGCAACGTTCTGCCCCAATAGCATGTTGCCGGTGGCCTGCAGCACCTTGCCTTCGGCGTCCACCACGCCCAGCCAAGCGTATTCGCTGCGTGCCTCCTTGCGCCGCTCCAGTGAGCGGCGAACTTCGGTGGAACCCAGGTCGCCCTGGGTGAAGTGCGGGGCCTGACTGAGCAGCAGGATTTCCAGTTCGCGTTCGCCCAGCTGGATGTGCAGCATGTCCGCAGCCGACTTGGCCGTGGCGTAAAGTGCCTCGCCGCCAGTGGTGGCGATCTCTTGTGTGGCGATGCGGCCCACGTAAATGCCCGCACTCAGCAAGGTGACGAGCGAAAGACCGCCAAACCAGATGGTGAGCT
>CAMLOF010000303.1 GCA_946481585.1 uncultured Macromonas sp.
GCCACAGCCGCCACAGAAATCGCCCCCACAGGGCCAGGCCTGCCGCAGCTACCAAGAATGGTGGTGCGCAACGGTTGGTGTGCCAACAATGCTTCTGCCAAGGCGTGTGCGCCCAGGGGCTGGCGCGCCTTGCGAGGTGCCGAGAAGCGCAGATGCCGTGGCCAGCGCGCGTGAGCGCGCTTCGTCATCTAGCTTGCGGCGGCTGTTTGAACGGAGCGCTGCAAGCGCGCAGTGAGTTCCGCCGCGTGGCCACGGCATCGAGCATCGCAGGGAAGCCGGTGCTTTGCACCGGCCACCTCGTTGAAGCGTCAGCCCCTGGGCGCGCACGCCTTGGCCACCCACACACGTCGAGAACTACACGCACCTGGACACACACGCCAAGGCCCGTCACCCCTTGAGCAGCCGTTCAACCTCGTCGTCTTCGACCTGCGGAAAGTGCCGGTAGAACTGCCCCACGGCCTGAAAGAACTCCGGCGTGTGCAGGCACACCACCTCGTCGGCCAAAGACCGCACCTGCCGCAGCGATTCGGGTGCAGCCACCGGCACGGCGCACACCAGGCGCGCAGGCCTCTGGTGACGCGCTGCGTGCAGCGCCGCGATCATCGTGGCTCCCGTGGCCAGGCCATCGTCCACCACCACAACCACACGACCCGTCGGTGAAACCGGCGCCCGGATCGGTGTGTAGCGGGAACGGCGGCGGCGAATGGTGGCCAACTGCTCGCGTTTCTCACTGTCCAGCCAGGCTTCGTCGGCACCGAGCGACGCGGCGTGCGGCGCTACGTAAGTCCAGCCTGACTCGTCCACCGACCCCACCGCCAGTTCGGGCTGGCCCGGCGCGCCCAGCTTGCGCACCAGCACCACGTCCAGTTCGCCGTCAAGCGCCTGGGCCAATATCTTGCCCATGGGCACGGCACCGCGTGGAATGGCCAGCACCAAAGGATTCAGGCCACGCAGGTGGCCCAGCTTTGCCGCCAACAGGCGGGCGGCGTCTTCGCGGTCGCGGAACATGAGTCACCTCCTTCGCGTCCGCAGGCGCGCCGTCAGATCACACCGTCGAACATCATCACGTCCACCTCGTCACCCACCGCCACGTTGCCCTGGCCGTGGTGCAGCACGATGAGGCCATTGGCCTCCACCATGGAACGCAGCACGCCCGACCCTTGGTTGCCGGTGGTGCGCACCTGCAACTGGCCATCCGGCCCGGTGGAAACGATGCCGCGTTGGTATTCGGTGCGTCCGGGCTTCTTGCGCATGGGCTCCAGGCTGTGCGCGCGCAGTAGCGGCGTGTTGTTTTGGCTCGCGCCCATCATTTTCAGCAGGGCAGGGCGCACAAAGGCCAGGAAGGTCACCATCACCGCCACAGGGTTGCCCGGCAGGCCGAACAGCACCGCGTTGCGGCCGCCCTCGGCAATGCGGCCCACGGCCATGGGGCGGCCCGGCCGCATGGCAATGCGCCAGAACGCCACGTCGCCCAGCTGCTTCATCATGGCCTTGGTGTGGTCGGCCTCGCCCATGCTCACGCCACCACTGGTGATGATGGCGTCCGCTTGCGCTGCGGCTTGGCGAAAGGCGGCTTCCAGGCTGGCGGGGTCGTCCTTGATCACGCCCATGTCCAGCACGTCCACGCCCAGGCGTGTGAGCAGGCCGAAGACGGTGTAACGGTTGCTGTCGTAAACGGCGCCTTCGCGCAGCGGCTCGCCCAGGGTGAGGATTTCGTCACCCGTGGAGAAGTAGGCCACCTTCAAGCGGCGGAACACGCGCACGTTGGGCAAGCCCAGGCTGGCGATCAGACCGAGTGCGGCAGGGCCCAGGCGGTCACCACGGCGCAGCGCGGGCTGGCCCTGCATCAGGTCTTCACCCAGCAGGCGGCGGTTGTCGCCCGTGCTCACCACACCGGGCGGCACTTGCACCGTGTCACCGTCTACCTGCACGAACTCCACGGGTACCACGGTGTCCAGGCCCGCTGGCATCACGGCACCGGTCATGATCTTCACGCACTCGCCAGGGCCTACCTGCCCCTGCCACGCGGCGCCTGCGTAGGCGGTGCCCACCACCTTGAGCGTGGTGGTGCCGCTGGCGAGTTGTGCCCCCGCCAGCGCGAAGCCGTCCATGGCGGAGTTGTCGTGCGGCGGCACGCTGATGGGGGAGATCACGTCCTCTGCCAGCACGCGGTCCAGCGCGGCGAACACGCCCACGCTTTCGGTGGCAGCCACCGGCTCCACCAATTGGCTGAGGAAGTCGTTGACGGCGGACGCGCTCAGAGCCTTGGGGTCGTAACCCTGCAGGGCGGCGGCGATCTGGTCCAGGGTTTTCATGCGTTCAATTTTCCAGGGCGCGCAGTTCGGCCAGGGTGTTGGTGTTGCAGAAGGCGCGCGGGTCGTCGCCAGGCTGGTCGAAGGGCACGATCACGGTGCGGTGCTGCGCTGTCCAGGCATCGATCTTGCGGCCGCCGCCCTGCGTGAAGCGCACCAGGCTTTCCAGCAGGTTCACATGCATCAGGCAGAACACGGGTTGTGGGCGGGCGGCGTTGCCTTCCGGGGCTGACTCGCCATCCAGGCCGGCGGCCATGGCGATCTCGGCGTCCTCGCGCTCCAACGCTTGTGCCAGGCGCTCCAGCAGGTCCAGCGGGAAGAGGGGCGCATCGCACGGCACAGTAAGCAGGTAAGGCGTTTCGCAACGCTCCAGGCCGGTCATGAAACCGGCCAACGGGCCTGCGTAGCCTTCAAGCGAGTCGGGCCACACGGGCACACCAAAGGCCTCGTAGGCGCCCAGGTGGCGGTTGGCATTGACCATGCAGCCGCCCAGCCGGTGGCCTTCCTGCATTTGCAGGCGCAGCAGCGCGTTCAGCGCAAGCGGCGTGCCGTTGAGTGTTTGAAGACCCTTGTCGACGCCGCCCATGCGGCTGCCTCGTCCACCGGCCAGCACCAGGCCGGTCACGCTATGGGGTTCCACGGTCATGGCTTTAGCCTCCGATGTAGCTCATTTCAATGCGGCGCTTGCCCGGCCCGTGTGCTTCGGGCGGCAGGCTGGCTCGAAGTTCAGAGTAGCGGTCTTGCCGCCCCTGCCAGATGGCGCCTATGGCTGATGTGAGGTCCGCATCGCTCGCCCCGCCACGCAGCAGTTCGCGCAGGTCGTGCCCTTCATGGGCGAACAGGCAGAGGTAAACCTTGCCCTCGGTGGACAGGCGCGCGCGGTTGCAGTCGTGGCAGAACGCCTGGGTGACGCTGCTGATGACACCGATTTCGCCCAAGGCGGGGTCGTACTTGCCATCGGGGCCGGCGTAGCCCCAGCGCTCGGCCGTCTCGCCCGGTGCGGTCGGGTCCAGCTGGACCAAGGGCAATTCGCTCTGGATGAGCTTGACCACTTCGGCGCTGGGCATGACCTCGTCCA
>CAMLOF010000304.1 GCA_946481585.1 uncultured Macromonas sp.
TGGCAGTAGACCTGTATGCGCAGCAGTTCGGCAGCCGGCTGGAAGACGCGCGCAGCATGGCCAAGTACCTGGGCGGCAGCTCGGCCAACCTGGCCTTTGGCGTGGCGCGGCTGGGCTGCCGCAGCGCCATGATCTCGCGCGTGGGCAATGAACAGATGGGCCGCTTCCTCACCGAAACGCTGCAGCAGGAAGGCTGCGACGTGAGCCAGGTGCAGGTAGACCCCGAACGCCTGACCGGCCTGGTGCTGCTCGGCATCAAGGACCGCGACACCTTCCCGCTGCTGTTCTACCGCGAGAACTGCGCCGACATGGCTCTGGACGCATCGGCCATCAGAGAAGACTTCATTGCCCAGTGCCGCGCGCTGGCCATCACCGGCACGCACCTGTCCACCGAAGGCACGCGCGCCGCTGCCCACAAGGCGCTGCACGCCGCACGCCGCCACGGCACCGTGACCGTGCTCGACATCGACTACCGCCCCGTGCTTTGGGGCCTTACCTCGCGCGGCGCGGGCGAGAACCGCTACGTGCCCGACGCCGGTGTGACGCGCCAGCTGCAGGCCTCGCTGCCCTTGTTCGACCTGCTGGTGGGCACGGAAGAAGAGTTCTTCATCGCCGGTGGCGTGGCCAACGACCTGATCGGCAGCCTGCGCGCCGTGCGTGCGCTGTGCCCGCAGGCCACGCTGGTGGTCAAGCGCGGCGCTTTAGGCTGCTGCGTGATCGAAGGTGACGTGCCAGACGACATCGACGCCGCCCCCACCTACCGGGGCGAACGCGTGGAAGTGCTCAACGTGCTGGGCGCGGGCGACGCCTTCCTGTCTGGCCTGATGGCCAGCCTGCTGCAAGACAAGGACTGGGCGGAGGCCACGCGCGTGGCCAACGCGTGTGGGGCCATCGTGGTGTCGCGCCACGCCTGTTCGGCCGCCATGCCCACGCCTGCCGAACTGGCGCACTGGTTCAGCGGCAGCCGAAACCCCAAGGTGGACGCCGACGAGCAGTTGGCCCACCTTCACCGCGTCACCGCCGCGCGCCCCAGCTGGGACGACCTGTGCGTGATGGCCTTTGACCACCGCAGCCAGTTCTACGACATCGCCCGCGAGGCTGGCGCCAGCGAGGCACGCATTCCGGCGCTCAAGAAACTGCTGGTCAAGGCCGCTGAACAGGTCGAACGCAGCCGCCAGCTGCAAGGTCACACCGGGGTATTGATTGACGGCGGCGACTACGGCAGCGATGCCCTGGCCAGCGCCACCGGACGCGGCTGGTGGGTGGGCCGCCCGGTGGAGCTGCCGGGTTCGCGCCCGCTGCGCTTTGACGGCACGCGTTCCATCGGCAGTGCGCTGATCCATTGGCCTACCGAGCAGGTGGTGAAGTGCCTGGTGCACTACCACCCCGATGACGCCTACGAACTGCGCCTGGCGCAGGAACAGACCGTGCTGGAGCTGTGGGAAGCCACGCGCGAATCCGGCAACGAGCTGCTGCTGGAAATCATTCCGCCAAAAGCCCTGACCCCCGATGGCAGCGCCGACGCCGCCGTGCTGCGCGCCGTCAAGCGCTTCTACAACCTGGGCGTCAAGCCCGAATGGTGGAAACTCGCCCCCATGCAGGAACAAGGCTGGCGCGACCTGGAAGCGCTCATCACCGAGCGTGACCGCCATTGCCGCGGTGCCGTGATCCTGGGCCTGAACCAGCCGCTGGAATTTCTGGCCGACAGTTTCGCCAACGCCACCAACCCCATCGTCAAGGGCTTCATGGTTGGGCGCACCCTGTGGGCAGACGCTTCGCTCAAGTGGTTCCGTGGCGACATCGATGACGCTACCCTCATCGACGAAGTGGCCCGCAACTTCGCCGTGCTGGTGGACGCCTGGCGCAACCGCCGCAACGCCCAGCGTGCCGCCGCCTGAACACTCTGATTCAAGACATGAAGACTCAACGACTCACCATGGCGCAGGCGCTGGTCAAGCACCTGGCCGCCCTGCGCGTGGAGGTAGAGCACCTCGACGGCCGCACCTCCATCGAACCCTACTGTGGCGGCGTGTTCACCATCTTCGGCCATGGCAACGTGGCTGGGCTGGGCGAGGCCCTGGTGGCCGAACGCGAACGCCTCACCACCTACCGCGCGCACAACGAGCAAACCATGGCGCACGCCGCCATCGCTTACAGCAAGGCGCAGTTCCGCCAGCGCATCATGGCCGTGTCCACCAGCATTGGCCCAGGGGCCACCAACATGGTCACAGCGGCAGCGGTGGCCCATGTGAACCGCCTGCCGGTGCTGCTGCTGCCCGGTGACGTGTTCGCCACGCGCCGACCCGACCCCGTGCTGCAGCAGATCGAAAGCTTCGGCCAGGGCGACGGCAGCGCGAGCGACTGCTTCCGCCCCGTCACGCGTTACTTCGACCGCCTCACCCGGCCTGAGCACATCCTCACCGCGCTGCCGCGCGCCATCCAGATGATGACGGACCCGGCCAACTGCGGCCCGGCGTGCCTTTCGCTGCCGCAGGACGTGCAGGCCATGGCCTTCGACTGCCCTGAAGACTTCCTCAACCCCGGCGTGCTGCGCTTTCGCCGCCCGCCCGCAGACGAACACGAACTGGCCAACGCCATCGCTCTGCTGCGCGCCGCCAAGCGCCCGCTCATCGTGGCCGGGGGCGGTGTGCTCTACAGCCAGGCCTGGGCCGCGCTGCGCACCTTTGTCGATGCACACGGCGTGCCCGTGGTCGAGTCGCATGGCGGCAAGAGCAGCCTGCCCTGGGACCACCCGCTCAACCTGGGCGCCATCGGCGTGGATGGTGTGTCCTGGGCCAACGAGATGGCGCGTGAGGCCGACGTGGTGTTTGCCGTGGGCACCCGCCTGCAGGACTTCACCACCGGCTCGCATGCGCTGTTCCCACAAGCCAGGCTGCTGAGCCTGAACGTGCAGCCCTACGACGCCGGCAAATGGAGCGGCACCGCCCTGGTGGCCGACGCCCGCGTGGGCCTGGGCCAACTCGAAACCGGCCTGGCAGGCTGGGCCGCCGACCCGGCCTGGACGGCGCGTGCAAAGCAGCAGGCCGCCGCCGCCAACGCGCGCATCACCGAACTGACCACCCACGTGCCCAAAGGTGTGCTGCCCTACGACGCCGAAGTCATCGGCGCCGTGCGCGACTCCGCCACCGCGCTGGGCCTGGACAGCGGCCAACACGACGTGGCCCTGTGCGCCGCTGGCACCCTGCCCGCCGAACTGCACAAGCTCTGGCGCGCCAGCCTGCCCGGCAACTACCACATGGAGTACGGCTACTCCTGCATGGGCTACGAGGTGGCTGGCGGCCTGGGCGTGAAGATGGCGCGGCCCGGCCAGGAATCCATCGTGCTGGTGGGCGACGGCTCCTACATGATGGCCAACTC
>CAMLOF010000305.1 GCA_946481585.1 uncultured Macromonas sp.
CCGCGCACGTTCAGGCTCTGGTAGTCGTCACCGCGGGTGATGCGCAGTGGCGAGGATGTGCGTGTTTCCACGCCGGTCATCACGGCGTCGGCCATGTCGTAGCCTTTGATCTTGCGGCCGAAGGCGGGCAGGGCTTCGCGCATGGCCTGCACGGCATAGTCGGGCAGTACCTGGGCCAGGTCGCCCAGGCGCACGCCGGGTTTGTACGACGGCTCCACCTCGCCAAAGGCAGTGGAGGGTTTGCCTGCCAGGAAATCACCCACCAGTTGGCCGGGGGCTTCGTAGTTGCGGCCGCCCGCCTCGAAGGCGCGTGTTTCCAGCTGGCGTTGCAGCACCACGCCTGCCAGTGGGTGGGTGCGGCCCTGTGCATGCAGAGCTTGCGCCTCGGCGGCGTAGCGCGTACCGGCGTTTTCGCCAAAGGCGGCCACCCAGGCTTCGGCGTCCAGCGGGTAGTCGGGCGGGTCTATGCCCACCACCATGCCCGCGTTGGCGTTGCGTTCGTTGCGCGAATACTGGCTCATGCCGTTGGTGACGACGCGGCCCGGCTCGCTGGTGGCGGCCACCACGGTGCCGCCCGGGCACATGCAGAAGCTGTACACCGCACGGCCATTGTTGGCGTGGTGCACCAGCTTGTAGTCGGCAGCGCCCAGCAGCGGGTGCCCGGCGTGGCGGCCCCAGCGCGCACGGTCAATCACACTCTGCGGGTGCTCTATGCGCACGCCAATGGAAAACGGCTTGGGCTCCAGGAACACATGGGCGTCATGCAGCATGGCAAAGGTGTCGCGCGAGCTGTGGCCCAGGGCCAGCACCACGTGCTGGCAGGGCATGTCGTGCACCTCGCCGCTGGCCAGGTCTTGCACGCGCAGCCCGGTCACGCGCTGGCCGGGGGGCACAGGCAGGCCTGCCGGGTGGGGTTGCTCGGCGCCTTCCGCGGGCGCCAGCAGCACGCCGGTCACGCGCTGCTCGAAGCGTATCTCGCCCCCCAGCGCAACGATCTTCTCGCGAATGGCCTCCACCACCTTCACCAGCTTGAAGGTGCCGATGTGCGGGTGGGCCATGTAGAGGATTTCAGCAGGCGCGCCCGCGTCCACGAACTCGCGCATGACCTTGCGGCCGATGAAGCGCGGGTCCTTGATCTGGCTGTAGAGCTTGCCGTCGGAAAACAGTCCAGCGCCGCCTTCGCCGAACTGCACGTTCGACTCGGGTGTGAGCACCTTCTTGCGCCACAGGCCCCAGGTGTCTTTCGTGCGCTGGCGTACTGGGCGGCCGCGTTCCAGCACGATGGGGCGCAGGCCCATCTGCGCCAGGGCCAGCGCGGTGAAGATGCCGCAGGGGCCGAAGCCCACCACCACGGGGCGTTCGGCTTCGTTGGCTGGCCAACCGGCGGGGGCATGGGCGGGCGCGTGCCAGTCCATGTCAGGTGTGGGCTGGATGTGCGGGTGCTGCGCGTGCCGCGCCAGCAGTTCAGCTTCGCGGGCCGGTTCTGCCAGGGTCACATCCACGATGAACACTGCCAGCAGGTCGGCCTTGCGCGCATCGAAGCTGCGCTTGAATACGTGCAGGTCGGCAATGTCCTCGGGGGCAATGCTCAAGGCCTGGGCAGCCAGTTGGCGCAGGGCCTCCAAGGGGTGGGGCGGCGGAACGCGGTCTTCGTCGGTTTCGGCGGGGGCGTCGGCGGCGCGGCGGTGTTCCACCGGCAGCGCCGACAGGGGCAGCTTCAGTTCAGAAATTCGGATCATGGCGGGCTTGTGTCCATCAAGCATCAAGATCCGCGAATGATACGGCCAGCCTGCCCTGGCTGGCCGCGTCCAGCCCGGATCAGGCGGGCAGGAAGCCTTCAACCGACAGGTAGCGCTCACCCGTGTCGTAGTTGAATCCCAGCACGCGGCTGCCTGCGGGCAGTTCGGGCAGCTTCTGCGCAATGGCGGCCAGGGTGGCGCCGCTGGAAATGCCCACCAGCAGGCCTTCCTCGCGCGCCGAGCGGCGGGCGTACTCGCGGGCGGCCTCGGCCTCCACCTGGATCACGCCGTCAAGCAAGGCCGTGTCCAGGTTCTTGGGGATGAAGCCCGCGCCGATGCCCTGGATGGGGTGGGGCGACGGTTGCCCGCCCGAGATGACGGGGGACGCCGTGGGCTCCACGGCGAAGACCTTTAGTTGCGGCCAGGCCGCCTTGAGCACGCGCGCCACGCCGCTGATGTGGCCGCCCGTGCCCACACCGGTGATGATGGCGTCCAGCCCCTCGGGGAAGTCGGCCAGGATTTCCTGGGCCGTGGTGCGCTCGTGCACGTCTACGTTGGCCGGGTTCTCGAACTGCTGGGGAATCCAGGCGCCCGGCGTCTGCGTGGCCAGTTCTTCGGCGCGGGCAATGGCACCCTTCATGCCTTTTTCGCGTGGTGTCAGGTCAAACGTGGCGCCGTAGGCCAGCATCAGGCGGCGGCGTTCCACGCTCATGCTGTCGGGCATCACCAGCACCAGCTTGTAACCTTTGACCGCCGCCACCATGGCCAGGCCCACGCCGGTGTTGCCAGAAGTCGGCTCGATGATGGTGCCACCGGGCTTGAGCACGCCGCGCTTTTCGGCGTCTTCCACCATGGCCAGGGCGATGCGGTCCTTGATGGAGCCCCCTGGGTTGCTGCGTTCGGACTTGATCCAGACGTTGGCGCCGCCGAACAGGCGGTTGACGCGGATGTGCGGGGTTTGGCCGATGGTGGCCAGGACGTTGTCTGCTCTCATGGGGGCCTCTCTTGTGTGGGTTGTGGCGCTATTCTGAAACAAATGTGCGATCCTTTTGGCCATATGTTTATGTGGCAGCGTGATTAGACGGGCGGTTGGCTGCGCACGAAGCGGAATAAGGGGATAATCACGCCCGTGAAGCCTGCCAGACCGCCGCTGGCGCAAGTCCCGAAAGGGCGCGCTGGAGGAACGTCCGGACTGCACAGGACAGCGCAGGAGCTAACGGCTCTCCACCGCGAGGTGAGGATCAGAGCAACAGAGACGAGTCCACTGGAACCACCCGCTTCGGCGGCAGGAGCCTGTGGGGTGAAACGGGCAATCTCTGCGCGCAGCAACACCAAGTAGGCCAGCCACGGGAGCAGGGCAACCTCTTCCGACCTTGTGGTTCCGCAAGGCGAGTTGGCGGGTAGGTGGCACCGAGCCGCCCGGGTGACCGGCGGCCCAGAGGAATGGCGGTCACGCTGCGGGCAACCGCAGTGCACAGAATCCGGCGTATCGGCAGACTTCACACTTTATTCTTCCCTCCCATGACAGAACCCCTTCGACTGGCCAAACACCTGGCCGCCCTTTTGCCGTGCTCGCGCCGCGAGGCGGAGCTGTACATTGAAGGCGGCTGGGTGCTGGTGGACGGGCAGCCCGT